>CBDUUM010000182.1:0-2816 GCA_965370445.1 uncultured Methanosarcinales archaeon | reverse complement strand
TCTTTAGGCCCATAATCACGCAGCGGCCGGGCCAGCGTATTATCATGCCTGATCTGGGAAGGAACCTCAATACCGTGCAGCAGCATATTCGTGACACACAGCAGGTGCGGCAGTGGTTTCTTCTCCACACCATGAATGGAATGCTGCAGGATATTTTCATCCTCCACACTCTTCACATACCGATCCCTTAGGTGTTCGATAGTAGCAGTAAGAAAGCCGCCAGTACCGCAGGCCGGGTCCAGCATATTCTCGCCCGGTTTTGGGTTTACCATATCCACCATGAACTGGGTAACAGCCCTGGGTGTGTAGAATTCACCAGCATGGCCCGCACTTTGCAGGTCCTTCAGGATTTTTTCATAGATATTGCCGAACTGGAAACGATCATCGGTTTTGTTAAGATCAATTTCGTTGATCTTGTTGATCACCTGACGTATCAAGGTGCCGGATTTCATGTAATTGTAGGAATCTTCGAACACATTCCGGACCACAAAACCCCGCGGATCAGCCTCATGGCCCAGTGAAAGATCCTTCAGTGTGGGGAACAGTTCATTATTCACAAAATTGGATAATTCATCGCCCGTTATACCCTCGGGATCAGCAGCCCAGTTGCGCCACCTGAGTTTTTCCGGGATAGGGGAGAGGTAATCCTCTTCCATCAACTCATATTCCTTTTCCCGGTCCTCGAATATCTTGAGGAACAACATCCAGACCACTTGGCTGATACGCTGTGCGTCGCCATCCACACCCGCATCTTTGCGCATGATATCCTGGATTGTTTTAATCGTTGTACTAATTACCATGTTTTGATCTTTCCAGATATTTTGAACCGCGGATGAACGCGGATGAACGCAGATACGACGTTGCAAATCCGCGTTCATCTGCGTTCATCTGCGGTTAATTATTATCAGTATTCCTATACTGACAACTTTAAGCTTCGGCCAGGTATAATTGTGTTTCCAATCCTTTCACAGCTTCGAGATACTTATCCTTCCCGCCAAAGATATTGATAATTTCCAGCGGCGTACCAAACTGGTTAATGGGCTGGACCCTGAGCACATCCATACTCTCAATATTTTCAATACCCTCATCAGCATACTTATTCAACAACGCATCCAGCACGGTCCGGGCTTGTTCTCCATATTTCGTGAAATAGTCCCGTTTTCGTACCTGTTCTGCCCGTTCCTTCCGGCTCATCGGAAGCTGGTCATACACCACATGACAGATCAGGTCAAACGGGTCAAAGTCCTTACCCACCAGTTTAGCCAGTTCCTCCAGCATGACACCCTGTTCCTTAAGTTCCTCAATCACTGCCAGCTTTTGATCAGCTTCGCTCCAGCATTTTAAAAAAGAATCCATTGAAGTGAATTCCTTTAGTACCTTTTTACGGGTATAATCCTTAAGCGATTCAGTGATCAATTTTCCATCGCTGCCATAATACTGCACCCGCTCGGCAACCACGTGTACCTTCACATCATCTACGACATATTTTGTTCGTCCAGGTCCTTCATAGGGCGTTTTTATAAGGGGTTTGATTCCTTCATAAACTTCCACAGGTTCACCGTCAAAATCGGGATCAGCAAAAAGTTCAGTAGCCTTCTTAAAATCCATAATAGTGAAATAATATTTATTATAATCCTCGTTGATACGTGTCCCCCTGCCGATGATCTGTTTGAATTGGGTCAATGACTGGATACGTTGGTCAAGCACAATGAGCTTACAGGTCTGCGCATCCACCCCGGTGGACATGAGTCTGGATGTAGTTGCAATAACCGGATAGCGACTCTCAGGCAGGATAAAATTATCAAGCTCAGCTTTCCCTTCCGGGTTATCTCCTGTAATTCGCATGACGTACTTGCTGTTCTGTGCCACAAGATCACCATTTTCATTGACAAGAGCCTGACGCATCCGCTCGGCATGGTCGATGTTCTCACAAAATACAATGGTTTTGTCAAAGCGATCAGTGACGTTTAGATATTCGGTTACCTTTTTAGCTACAAGTTGAGTGCGCTGGTCAAGCACAAGATCACGATCAAAATCCTTCTGGTTATAGATTCGATCTTCAATCTCTTTGCTATACTTATCTAATTTATGTTTCTCAGGCCGCCAGCCAGTAAGGTCTTTATCCAGATCAATCCGGACGACCTTGTATGGTGCTAAAAATCCATCTTCAATTCCCTGTTTCAGGGAATAGGTATAGACAGGGTCGCCGAAGTAATGGATATTGGAAACATATTTTGTTTCTTTTGGTGTTGCAGTTAATCCAATGTGAGTGGCAGATGAAAAATATTCAAGGATTTCGTGCCATGCAGAATCTTCGGCAGCACTTCCCCGGTGGCACTCATCCACAACAATAAGGTCAAAAAAATCAGGTGAAAACTGTTTGTATATGTTTTTTTCTTCTTCTGTGCCGGTTACGGCCTGATATAGGGACAAATATATCTCATAGGATTTATCAGCCTGACGCTTCTGGATCTTTGTCATGGCCGAACCAAACGGCTTGAAATCGTTGGTCTTGGTTTGATCGACCAGTATGTTACGATCGGCCAGGAATAAAATGCGCTTCTTCATTCGTGATTTCCATAAACGCCAGATAATCTGGAAAGCAGTGAACGTTTTTCCAGTTCCTGTAGCCATGACCAGCAGAATACGATCCTGCCCTTTAGTGATGGCCTCGATGGTGCGGTTAATGGCGATATGCTGATAATACCGTGGTGTCTTTCCACTACCATCAGTGTAATAGTCCTGAGTGACAATTTGGGCTTTTGAATCATCAATACCTTTCCAGATACAATAGCTCTTCCACAAATCTTCTGGTG
>CBDUUM010000181.1:0-2838 GCA_965370445.1 uncultured Methanosarcinales archaeon | reverse complement strand
AAATAATCTTTGATGATATAGGAAGCTACCCACTTCCAGAGGGCATCTCCAGGGATTGGATAGAACAGGCGGTCACGTCCAGGACTGAGGATGAGCGCCTGTTTGGGATAATCTCTGACACAATGGAGCAAAAGATAGCGGCTGGTGTGGAAGTACCGACCTATCCCCAGTTCCAGGACATGAACCAGCAATACTTAAGAATAATCAATGACCCTGAACTGACCGAAGCACCCCTGCTGGTCAGGGAACCAGAGGCAAAGATACTGGAACTTGAAGCTCTTTCGGCCCTTGGTGCAAAGTACAGGAATGAGCACGGCAAACCCCTTGACATCCGTGTATGTGTTACCGGCCCGGTTGAGCTTTACTTAAAGGAGTTCGGAGGAACATCCTATGGTGATGTGCTGTTGACCTTTGCCAAAAGCATTGACAGGTTCGTTAAGAATTCCATAGGGCATTCAGGCGACCTCAACGTGGCTACTGTTTCAATTGACGAGCCAAGCATCGGTATTAACCCCCAGATCATGCTTAACGATGAGGATATAATAAAGGCCCTGACCTTGGCCGGGGAAAGTGCACATAAACACGGTATCGACACCGAGATACACCTGCATTCCCCGCTTAATTACAAGCTGGTCTGCCAGGTCCCTTCTATTAATGTAATAGGGGTAGAATCCGCTGCCAGCCCTTCGTACCTGGAGCTCATTGACCGTGCTGACTTACAGGTATCTGATACATTCCTCAGGATAGGCATAGCAAGGACCGATATATTCGGCCTGACTGCAGTTCTTAATGAGAAGTATAATATCAATGTATGGAAGGAAACTGACAAGCTCATGGAAGTGGTCACCGATATGGAAACCCCTGAGGTCATTGCCGGGAGACTCACCAATGCCTACAGGATGTTCGGTGATAGTATAAGGTATGCCGGACCCGATTGCGGACTGGGCTCATGGCCTTCCCAGGGGCTGGCACAAAAGCTTCTAAGCAATACGGCCGAAGGTATTGAAATGTTCCGCAGGAACCTGTGAATATCTGCCCACTCTAACAAACCTTTTTACATACTGCGGTAGATTATATTACATGGATGAATTTATCCTGGTAAATGTGAAGGGTGTCTATATGATCAATACCGTCCACGGCCCGACCCCTATGGTTATAATATACAATGAGGCGGGGGAGATCATGCCCATCTATGTGGGGATGGCTGAAGGTGCTTCCATTCATTCAGGCCTGAATAATGAGATTACTCAAAGACCCATGACCCACGACTTGATGATGACCATCATCGAACGTTTGGGTGCAACCATAACAGGTGTCCAGATAGATGAGATACAAGATGGCATATATTATGCCAGGGTCACCCTGTTATATGATGGTTCTACCATGGATATAGATGCCAGGCCCAGTGATTGTATCTCCCTGGCAGTGCGGCGGGATGTTCCGATAAAGGTCAGCAAGTCAGTATTCGAATCTTCCACGATATCTGAAGATGACCTGGATGGCTCCATATCCATTGACTCATTACTTTGAATTACTTTCACCCTGCTAACAAAAGTATCATACATTATCACTACAATATTACATGTGTGAATTTACTTGATTTTCAAGGCGGATCTGATGAGACGGTGATATATTCAGTAGGTGAACTCAATCACTATGTCCGTGATGTGATAGGCCGGGACCCCCTGCTACACAGGATATGGGTAAAAGGTGAAATATCCAACCTTGTCAATCACGGGTCAGGACATAAATATTTCACACTAAAGGACAGGAGTGCCCAGCTTAGCTGTGTAATGTTCAGGAACTACTGCAAAAACCTGGCATTTGAGCCTGAATCAGGAATGAAGGTACTGGCTCTTGGTGATATCGATGTGTATGAGGTAAGGGGCAGCTACCAGCTTGTAGTAACTGCGATAAAACCTGACGGGATAGGAGACCTCCACAGGGCACTGGAGATACTTAAGAAGAAACTCTCTGCACAGGGCCTGTTTGATGCAGAACATAAGAAGCCACTGCCACGTTTTCCGGGATGTATAGGCGTGGCCACATCCCCTACCGGGGCCGTGGTACATGATATTATAAATGTAACCAGGAGACGGTTTCCTGTAGAAATCCTGGTAGCACCTACTATTGTGCAGGGTGAGATGGCAGCCGAAAGTATTGTTAGTTCCATTGAACGCCTGAACCGGATGGATGTTGATGTAATTATCCTTGCCAGGGGAGGGGGTTCACTGGAAGACCTGTGGCCATTCAATAGTGAAGCAGTGGCATGGGCCATATTTAATTCACAGGTTCCGGTTGTTTCTGCTGTAGGCCATGAGACTGATTTCACCATAGCTGACCTGACTGCCGATGTAAGGGCACCCACACCGTCAGCCGCAGCCGAACTGGTAGTGCCTGACCGTATAGAAGTAAAGAACCAGGTAGATGCTGTTAAGTCCCGCCTCATCTCATCGATTAAAAACCTGGTCGAACAGCATTCAAACCATCTGCAGCATCTCGAAAATAGTGTAGATGTCAGGCTTTTTAGCCGCACACTGAACCAGTTTGTGCAAAGGACAGATGAACTTGAGATGCGGCTCAGGAGCACTACTTACAGGGACCTTGAGAAACACAAAAAATTACTGGAATCATGTGTCGGCAGGCTCAATGCTGTGAGTCCGCTGAATATCCTGAAAAGAGGATACAGCATTGTACAGCATGACGATGAGATCGTAAGAACCGTCAAACAAGTACAAAAAGAAGATGCACTGGAGATACGGGTCGTTGACGGTAAGATATATTGTAATGTAAATAGTACGGAGGAAGACGTTTGACAGATAACAGTAATGATACCAA
>CBDUUM010000180.1:0-2886 GCA_965370445.1 uncultured Methanosarcinales archaeon | reverse complement strand
ATGAGGGCCAGGACGATGAACTGGACCTGAGTATGGATGAGTTGAAAAGAATTACCGGTGCAATGACATCAGGGATGACCGTATATGAAATTATTGTCACAATTGACGATAGCTGCAAACTGAAATCAGCCAAAGCCACTATTGTGATACGAAACCTTGAAAAGATCGGGGATAAGATAGCAATTTATCCGGATGAACAGGCGATAAAAGCAACCAATCCCGGAAAGTTCCATGTAATACTGGCATCCAATTCTGAAACCGATACTATAAGGGAAGTGGGTCTTAGCGTTTCTGAAATATCAGGTGTTGAGATCAAGGTAATAGGTGGTGAGGATGAAGATAATCATGAGTTCGACCTGGATTCGCTGGAAGAATTCGAGATCATACAAGAGCCCCTTACTGTTGAAGAACCGGCAGAACAAAAAACGGTAGAATCAAATACAGTAGAACTAAAAACGGTAAAACCAGAACCGGAAGCTGCTCTCCCAATACCAAAAAAAATCGAAACAACAAAAACATCAGTATCGCCCCCACAGACCGTCCAGAATATCAGGGTCAATATACAGCAACTTGACTCCCTGATGAACCATATTGGTGAATTGGTGATAAGTAAGATCAGCCTGGAACACATGGCCTCAAATTATGAGATACCAGAACTTACCGAATCAGTGGCCCACCTTAACCGGATCGTGGAGGAACTCCAGGAAGAGGTAATGGAAATACGGATGGTGCCTGTTGACCAGATTTTCAGTAAATATCCCCGTATCATACGTGACCTTTCAAAAAGCAGTGGTAAGAAGGTCAGACTTGTGATAGAAGGCGCTGATATTGAACTGGACCGTACTGTGCTGGATGGCATAAACGATCCCTTAGTGCATATACTCAGGAATTGTGTTGACCACGGTATAGAGACGACAGGGCAGCGGATTGATGCAGGCAAACCCGAAGAGGGGACGGTACTGCTAAAGGCGGCACGTGTGAAGAACCACGTCAATATCGAAATATCGGACGATGGTGCTGGTATAAACCCTGATATGATAAGGGAATCTGCAATATCCAGGGGATTGATGTCCGGGGATGAGGCCGCTGCAATGAGTGATGATGACCTGGTCTCGTTATTATTCCAGCCGGGTTTTAGCACGGCAAAAGCTGTAACCGATATTTCGGGCAGGGGAGTAGGAATGGATGTGGCCAAAAGGGATATCGACAGACTGGGCGGTAATATTAAAATCTACTCGACTCCGGGCAAAGGGACAAGTATCAGGTTGAAGTTGCCACTGACACTGGCGATCATTAAGGCCCTGTTGGTCCGTGTTGGCAATAATATCTATATTCTGCCCCTTAATAACGTGCTTGAATCTTTCAGAATCAATGAAGACCAGATAAAAATGGTTGATAAAAAGGAAACCTGTATTTTGAGGGATGAGGTTATTCCGCTTGCAAGGCTGAGCCAGTTGTTTGAAATAGAAAGCAATGACAAGGATCTGGATAATGACTTTTTTGTTATCATAGTGGAACACGGGGATAAACATGTAGGGCTTATCGTGGATGAACTGGTGGGTCAGCAGGAGGTAGTGATCAAATCCCTGGGTGCTTCCCTGGGACGTGTCCAGGGTTTTGCAGGTGCCACAATAATAAAAGATGGCAGCGTTGCATTGATTTTAGATATAAATTCACTCTTAATATAATAATTTACAAAAAGGTCGATCTTATGAATGATATAGAATTGACGCCACAGGAAAAATCCTTTATGGATAGACTGGGCCGTTTAAGCGGGAGAAGGGGCGCAGATGCCTTATCCCATATCCTGGGACGTAAAGTGAATATAAAGGTGAGTGAAATATTCTTCATTCCGCTGGAAGATATCCAGTATTTGTTAGGTGATCCGGGTATTGTGGTTTCTGGTGTCCAACATAAGTTTGTCAACGAATTGGAAGGCTACTTATTAACTCTCATACCGGTTGAACTGGCAAAACACCAGCTTTCTCATTTGCTTAAAAGGGAGGTAGATGAAGATTATATGACGAGTCCCCAGGGTCTGTCCGATCTGGGTGAGTTGAGCAATATTTTATGCGGCTCCTATATAAGTGCTATCGGGAACATGCTGGATATTGTCATCATCCCGTTTGTACCTCATGTAAAGATAGATATGATGGGGGCAATTACCCAGGATATAATATTGAGATTAAAACCGGAAACAGTCCAGGCTATGATCATTAAGACTGAATTGATGATCGCAGATGATGTTATCAGTCTCCATCTTTTAATGCTGCTGGAACAGGAGTCGCTCAAATTCTTAACTGATAGAATTCGCCTTAAAACCGGAGTGTAAAAAATAAAATAAAAATTGTAATCTGTGGTGTTCATGGGGAGGTAAAATATTGGTATATAAACGGGTCAATATGGCTGAAATGGTTATTTCCAGTAAAGAGGATATATTTGCCATACATGGTCTGGGGTCATGCCTCGGGCTTACTATTCATGATCCAACCAGGGCCGTCGGAGCCATGGCACATGTTATGCTTCCCTGTAACTTGACTGGCATTGCTAATAACAAACCAGGGAAATACGTGGATACTGCTATAGATGAAATGATTAGTGGTATGAAAAAATATGGGTGCGAGCAGGAGAACATGGTGGCAAAGATGTGTGGTGGTTCAAGAATGTTCAAGGCGTCTAAGGATAATAATGAATGTATAGGTGCAAAGAACATTAAACTTGCTACAAAAATCCTGAAACAGAGGAATATCCCTATTGCTGCCCGGGATGTTGGTGGGGATTTTGGACGTATTGTGGAATTTGATGTAAAGACGGGGCAGATGTATATCAAGACTATTTCCGGGGACCGAAAGGTTATTTAATTTGGGTTTGCCAGGTTAGCCTTTA
>CBDUUM010000179.1:0-2915 GCA_965370445.1 uncultured Methanosarcinales archaeon | reverse complement strand
ATGAACCTGACCAACAGGACATATGAACGGGTAGTGGAATTGGAATCTGAGAATAATAGCATTGAAATGATCATGGTAGGGTTTGAGAAGACTATTATTTTGTATAGTGAGGGGATGTACGAAATTATCCGGATGGAAAAGTCATAACTGTGAAGACCGGGTTCGTCCTGTACGATACAGGAATATCAATATCGATAAATTGATATTACCCTGAGTTATATAATTTGTTTATCCTTTTCAAAGAAGTGTATGACCATGTTCCTACCTACGCCTGGAGATATAAAGAAGCGCAGGGTCGATCTTAGCCTGACCCAGAACGAACTGGCCAAACTTGCAGGCGTGAGCCAGCCCCTTATTGCCAGGATCGAAGCAGGGGACGTAGATCCAAGGCTTTCAACATTGACCAAGATATTAGATGCCTTTGATACCACTGAAAAAAAGAGGATACTGGCAGGGGATATTATGCATTTTCCTGTGATACATACCAATCCGGGTTCGTCTGTGGAAGAAGCTGTTGATATTATGGAAAGTAAAGGATTCTCCCAGGTGCCTGTTATTGAAAATGGTGTACCGGTGGGCAGCATCTCTTCTGATACGGTTGTCCATTACATGACCGAAAGCGACACTGATAAATTATCCAATATGCAGGTCAGTGATATCATGGGCAGTTCTTTTTCCACTGTTTCAAAGGACACGGTTGTCAGTATTATCTCACACTTGCTTGAACAGAGCCCGGCTGTGCTTGTGATGGATATGGGCAAAGTAGTGGGTGTGGTTACCCAGCACGATGTGATGAAACTTGTGCATAAGAAATAATAACAATTGAACAATAATTAAACACCAACAAGAGAGACCTGAAATGTTACCCGAGAATGATTATAAGAAGATTGCAAAGCGGCTGGGCAGAGAGCCCACTGAAGTTGAACAGGGCTGTTTTTTGAACCTGTGGAGTGAACACTGCTCGTACCGCTCCAGTTCATCGATATTGAAAACCTTTACCACCACCGGTGAACGGGTCATCATCGGTCCCGGGGACGATGCCGCTATTGTCCGACTTGAAGACGGCTGGGTAATGGCCATCGGGATGGAGAGTCACAACCACCCATCATATGTTGACCCCTACAATGGTGCAGCCACAGGTGTGGGCGGTATCGTGCGGGATATCATTTCCATGGGTGCACGGCCCATAGCCCTGATGGACCCCCTATATTTCGGGCCGCTCGATAATGAAAAGAACAGGTATCTTTTCGAGCATGTGATAATGGGCATTGCCGGATACGGGAACTGCATCGGCGTACCTGTGGTACGGGGAGAGGCATATTTCCATGAAAGTTTCAGCGGCAACCCCCTGGTGAATGTGGTATGTGTGGGCCTGGCCCGCGAGGATAATATCGTTACCGCCACTGCCCAGAAGGCGGGCAACAAGCTGGTGCTGATGGGTTCGTCCACTGGCAGGGATGGGATGGGCGGTGCGTCCTTTGCATCCAGGGACTTAAGCGAGGAATCGGAATCCGAGGAACGGCACAGTGTCCAGATAGGCGACCCGTTCACAGAAAAACTGGTCATAGAAGCCACTCTTGAAGCCATTGATAAGGGATTGGTACTGGCATGCCGTGACCTTGGAGCCGCAGGCCTTGTTGGGGCCAGCAGCGAGATGGCAGCCAATGGTGAACTGGGCGCTCATATTATTGCTGATAATGTTCACTTAAGGGATGAAAGCCTGACACCTTTTGAGATAATGATATCCGAATCCCAGGAGCGCATGGTACTGGAAGTGGAGCCCGGTAATGTAGATAAAGTGCTGGCAATAGCAGACAAATACGACCTCAAGGCCAACCTGATCGGCGAACTTACACAGGAGACCCAGTATGTGGTGGAATATAAGGGTGAAATAGTAGCAGATATGCCAATACTGTTCCTGTGCGGAGGCGCACCTACATCCGAGATGGACTTCATACCGCCTGCTGTGGAGAGGAATGCTGAAAAACCGCCTATGCCTGAAGATATCAAGGACATCATCTTAAAACTACTTGCCAGACCCAATATAGCTTCCAAGGAATGGGTATACAGGCAGTATGACCATGAAGTGCAGGTGCGCACTATGATCAAGCCGGGTATGGATGCCGGTGTACTGCGAATCATTGACGATACCCAGGGACTTGCCCTGTCCTGCGGCTGCAATCCTGCCCATGTTGAGGCAGACCCCTACAATGGCGGGGCTGGAACAGTTATCGAGAATGCCATGAACCTTGCTGCTGTGGGAGCCAGACCCATAGCACTGGTGGACTGCCTGAACTTCGGGAACCCGGAGCGAGGCGAGATATTTTACCAGTTCAAACAGGCATCATTGGGACTGGGCGATGCTGCAAGGAAATTGAAGACGCCTGTGGTTGGCGGAAATGTATCTTTCTACAACGAGAGTGACGAGTTCGGGAGTGCCATTGCACCCACGCCAAGCATCGGTATGGTTGGGTGGGTCAGGGACCTGGGAACCATTCCGGCAGGTACCTTCCGGCACCCGGACGAGACCGTAATACTTGTGGGTGATACAAAGGATGAGCTTGGGGCCAGTGAGTATTATTCCATGCTTGGGCTGAGCAACAATGGTGTTACACCCGGATTGCCTGAGAACATTGACACGGTCATCGATACACTGATACGTGCCGTGGAAGCAGGTCTTATAACTGCCGCCCATGACATATCCAATGGCGGGCTGGCAGTTACGCTATGCGAGATGGTTGAACAGATAGGCGCAGAAATTGATATTACAGGTATATGTGCAAGGGACGATGATGCCCTGTTCTCGGAATCATACGGCAGGATGGTCATCACTACAAGTAAACCGGAAAAAGTGCTGAATATGATGTCAGGTATTGACTGTACAGTACTTGGAAAGACATGTGGAAATGGTCTGT
>CBDUUM010000178.1:0-2918 GCA_965370445.1 uncultured Methanosarcinales archaeon | reverse complement strand
GGTGTGAATCGTAACGGCGGCGTGACTGAAGATATTATGGACCAGACAGACTGGAAATCTGCGTGCCTGACGTGGTGTCGAAGACTTAATACAGGTAACTACGAATTGATTCGTAGTTAAAGCAATTTTTAAGTGTTTTTGCGTCAAACATATTGAAATAGAGGTGTATATCTCATGATGATTGAAAAATTCAAATTGATTTTTGATAAACCACGAATAAACGCTTTATTTACATGCATAATAGTTGCTTTAACAATATCGGTCCTGTCATTTATTCCTGCCATCACAGCCGAATTACCAGATGATCCCAACGGTGATAGTCCAGCCTCACCCAATGATCCGGATATTCCCCTCATTGAAGTTGTATTCCTGCTCGATTCCACTGGCAGTATGAGTGATGAAATACTTTCTGTCAAAAGCCATATACAGAACATTGTAGAAGATACCATGAGCGGCAACCCCAGGCCCAATGTCAGGATAGGGATCGTTACATACCGCGACCATTCTCCTGAGGATGAAACATATGTTTACAAAATGTTCGACCTGACCACTGATATAGACCAGGTAATGGATGACCTGCGTGATATTGATGCCAGGGGCGGAGGTGACGGTCCTGAAGCCGTGGCAGATGGGCTGCATGTTGCGGTAAATGATATGGACTGGTCCGGTGATGCCATGAAGGTCATTTTCCTGATAGGTGATGCACCGCCTCATGGTCTTGAGGGGGACGGTGACAGCTCGTTTTTGCAGGGCTGCCCGCTGGGTTATGATTACAGGGAAGAGAGTGAACTGGCTGCCGAATTGGGTATTACTATACATACTGTTGGCTGTAGCGGCATCGACGACTATAACCACGGTACAGACGTGTTCAAAGAGATATCAAAGACCACAGGCGGCAAATACGAACGCCTTGAATACAGGCGTGTGGTGGCAGAGGATTATTATGAATCTGAAATGGTAGCACCTGAATATGCAGATGCATCCATGGATACCACTTTTGATGAAAAATCAGGTACAATACTTGTCAGCAACCTGAACAGCATCACAGGGTGGGGCATGAAATCAGCTGCAATGGAGGCAGGTGTCAGTTATACAGATACCGGTAATAGTTCAGGTAGTTCAGATTACAATGGCACAGGCATTGTACCACCGGATGATAACAAGGATATTCCTACCCTTTTAGGTCTGTCATTCGTTGCATTATTACTGGTGGTCGCATCTGTCGTTGTGATGATAAGACGTCATAGATGAGTTCTATCGATCTTTACCGACTCATTTGGCCTGTCAAACCAGGGCAGGGCTGCCAGTGCCCCGATGATGCCGTTGCCGTCCATCCACACCTGGACATCATTGGCCCGGGCGGTCTGGTCGGCATATTCTTTTGTGAGTATCCGGGTCCTGCATTCCTTGCTGTAGCCCTCAAGATGTGAAGCATCAAAATCGTCAAGGACCACCATCCCGGTCTCACCGGATACGCTGTATTGTTCCAGTGCTGCTTTAATATCCTGCAGCAATGACTGTTTTGCTTTACTGTTCCTGCATCCGAATTCCAGTACTGTGGACACGCAGTTCTGGGTTTTGGAAGGTGCCGGGAACAACTGGATAAGGGAATGGGATAGGTACCTGGCATCTTCCCTGTCAAGTTCACTTGCGATATTGTGTGCCAGGGACCATGTGGCCCCTTCTTCCTTGTTATCGGTATCATCAATTCCTACAAGTATACGCTCCATTCTCGGCACCACTATCGTGCCTTTGGCTGCCCTGCCCCCGCCAGATTCGGAAATGTCGGACCTGAGCACGCCCCGGCTGTTAGCCCGGCACACAGTGGCACCCACACCCCCGCCGCCTAAGCCCGCATAGGTGATCTCAACTTCATCACCTGTTACTAGGACCGATTCAATGCCTGCGGCGGCAACCGATGCTTCCAGTGCGAGTTTTGAGGTGCCGACCCTGGTGCGGTAGCGTATCATATTGCCCACAGACCTGACATCGATTATCAACGGACTGCTGGCATAGTGATGCATGGTCCAGGCAGAGCCGCCATAACATCTGGAGTTCTCTATTATTTCAACAAACCTGTTCTTGCGGTCGCAAATAGCATATATTCCTTCATAAGTTACAACATAAGGGTCGTTCAGGTGCATTTAAAAGGCTCCGGTAGTGATTTTAAATATACTTTGGTGTTTAAAAGATTATTTATTTACAGGCGCTGTACTTAGCACAGGTGACATTGTGAACATATCTGCCCGTCGTCAGAAACAGGGTGAATGGACTGCTATTACTGTCATGGATATTGAAAAACGCAGGATTGGCTGGTCCCGGGAACATAAAAAAAGTGTGTATATCGACGAATCCACAGACCCTGAGCTTATCACCACACTTAAGCGTCTGCGTGAGGCTGACGTTGTAGTGGCGTATGACCTGTTGCGCGATAAAACCCTGTTCATTGAGCTTAAGGAACAGGAGCGAGAGCAGTTCGATGGCGTTTATTCTCAGTACCTGGATGTGGGCGGACAGATAATATATACCCAGAAAAAAGAGGGACGTAAGACTGTTACGTTGTTCATGCTGGATGAAGGATATGGACAGATGAGTGCAATGGATGTGCCTGAGAAAAAGTCTCTTTTTGGTTGAATGTTGTAGAGGTTAAATTACCAGGTTTAAATTATAGTCTGCTGCATAACAATCAATAAAATGTTAACCGCAGATGAACGCCGATAAACGCAGATACGACCAAATCCGCATTCAACCGCATTTATCTGCGGTTAATGTTGAACAGATTCCAGCCCTCATCCATCTCCACACTCTTCCGCCGCCCTAAATCGTTTCACTCCTGCCGGGCGCCCATCTCGCTCTGCCCCACTCTCGCACCCCCTTGTTCACGGCATACAGGGCGGGCTGGCAGGCGCATTTCGATT
>CBDUUM010000177.1:0-2964 GCA_965370445.1 uncultured Methanosarcinales archaeon | reverse complement strand
CAAGCCAGCCAATATGTTCCACGTCCTTGGTTGTTATCATGATGTTACATCCAGTGTTATCCTGTTTTCCTTTGCCACCGAATAAAGATATTTTCTTATATAGCCTTTGTCTTGCTTCTTGAACCCTGCCTGTCTGGCAAGCTTGCCCATTGCCGCCCATACCCCGCTGCCATACTGCATGGCCTTCTTGTCCCGCCACGCGATCCCGGCCGGTACTACATTTTCCGCGGCCCTGCGCAGTATGTATTTGCCGACCAGTTCCCCATCAACCTCCCTGACCTTCAATTCAGCCGGAATGGAAAGGGCCAGTTCGACCATATCAGGGTCAAGAAATGGGGCCGCCAGTTTTACTCCCGCTGCCTCTGCCACGGTATTGTCCCGCAGGATATCCCGCTTGGGCAGCCGTGCCACATCTGCGGCAATGGCTTCATGCAGGGCAGAAGGCCCCTCTCTTGCAATCTCCTTATACCTGTGATACCCGCCGAATAGCTCATCGGCTCCCTGCCCGGCCAGCAGCAGGTTAATATTTCTGCTCTTTGCCTCAGTGCAGGCAATATACAGTGGCACACCCAGTGAGATAGCCATGGGGTCTGCGGTTTCCAGGGCCTCCATGACTCGGGGAATAGTCGATCCAACATCATCAAGGTCGATTATCCTAAGAATGAGGCTGTTCTCTGCACCCAATAATTGTGCAGCATCCGGTGCCCATTTCACATCGTTTGACCCTGGAAAGCCAACTGTAATAAGTGTTATATCAGGTACATACCTGGCTGCCAGTGCTGTTATCAGTGAACTATCCACTCCTCCTGAAAATAATACGGCACAATTGGGTGCAAGATATTCTTTTACACTCTGTGACAGGGTGGTGATGATCATCTCCGGTGCTGCAGTCTCATCTTTGGTAATGTCTGACCTTGTATGCATTGGAACCTTCTATGTCATGAGTGATAAAATATGTTTTTACAGGATATGGTCTGGGGATTTCCACATAGATCAATGGAAAATTAACCCGATAAAAACCTTTATCACACACACCCCACATAAAACCTCACACCAACCATGAATAAAAAACTCTACGTTCCCCACCCCGGACACTTCGACGGCCTACAGCAAATGCTGGAAAGCTCAAAGGATATCTATTCCATCTATATGGCAGGCTCGCCCGACTACATAGGCACGGGCAGGGTCAACCTGGGCCATGCCGGACTGGAAGAAGTCGCCAGGCACACCGAATACTGCCATAATAACGGAGTAAAGATCGAGATGGTACTGAACAGTTCATGCATGGGCGGCCAGCAGCTTACTACGGAAGGATATAACCTCATACACTGGTACATCTCCAACCTTGAGGACATAGGCGTGGATACCGTAGTAGTAGCAGACCCGTACCTGATAGAGATGATCGCAAATGAGTTCAACATCCCGGTGGTGGTCAGCGTACTGGCATTTGTTGACTGTTCCCAGAAGGCCGAGTTCTTCGAGCAACTGGGAGCCTCGTCTATTGTGATAGACTCCAACGTTAACCGTCATTTCGATGTGCTTGAAGCCATCAGGGATGCGGTGGACTGTGAACTAAAACTCCTCGTGAACGAAGGCTGCCTGTACCGCTGCCCGTTTCGGTATGCCCATTTCAACTTCTTCTCCCATGTTAACGGGCCACCTCCCCGCCCTAATGTACAGGACGACTATTATTACCACAAATGCCTGACCATGCGCATCAATGACCCTTCGCAGATACTGAAATCACCATTCATCAGACCTGAAGACCTGGAGAAATATGCCCACATCACAGATGTGTTCAAGATAGGCGGGCGCTCACATTTCATAAACTGGATACTGAACTGTGTCAATGCTTATACCGCTGAGAGCTACGACGGAAACCTGATGGACCTGATGGACTGCCCCAAAGACCTGGTCGATCTGTTCAATATCCCGAATAAAGCACTGGATGGGGCCATTGAGCAATGGAAAAAGCACAGTACGGTCTGCCATACATGCGGGTACTGCCAGCGCAAGATATCAGAGATTGCACAAGTGTATGACCATAAAGGCACTACTGATGAGAAACTGGTACCGTGGAACACTATAACGAAAAAAGGAATTGAGACCTGATGAATCCGGAAGAACTTTTAAGGACACGTGCCGACCTGGAGGACGGCATCAGGCGGCTGATCGGCCGCGCAGTAATGGTGATCGAACTTGACCTTTTTGCCCTGCCGTGCGGTTGTTCCGGATATACCGCTAATTTGAGGGGGTTCCAGGTGGACGACCTCGAAGTGTTTGAAGAGCATATCCTGAAACTGCTGGAAAGTACATCTAAAGCTGTAGATTCTCCTTCAGATTTTGTATTTGCCAGGATAATCCCGGGCACGCAGGAAATTGCTTCTGTGAACGTGCGCAACCTGTGCCCGCGTTGCTATTCTGATTTTGCATCAACATCAGGTAAACGGCCGAGACCGGATATTTTTATTCTGCGCCTGAACAAGCGTAAGAAGTAACTTTCGAAAACCTAATATAACATAAGTATTATTCATTATAGATTACCTATTGGTGATTTTTATGGATGAGCTTATGGATTACAAATGTGTGGAATGCTTACGTTACGATCCTGCTGAGGATATGTGTGAAATCCATTACTGGATCGACCCCTTTGAAAGTGTATGTGGGTTATTCATCCTGGCCCCGGATTGATCTTACCATCGTCCCAAAATATGAATTCTGCGGACTGCGTAACTCTGTGGACTGCTTGACTGGTAAGTTTATTATGAAAACATGGAATCTATCTGTTCAAGTCTATTTTCCAGGATTGTGTCAATAGTATCGCTAACGTCTTCGATACAGGTGAAATTTTCGTACGTCCTCTCCAGTCGCTTTTCCCAGTTATCCTTTACCAGGAATAGTACCCTGCCATATTCTTTCAAGAGCCCGAACCTTTTTTGTTCGAATACTTTTGCCTGTCTGGCA
>CBDUUM010000176.1:0-2984 GCA_965370445.1 uncultured Methanosarcinales archaeon | reverse complement strand
TTTTCAATATTGATGTACGGGCTTTTGGTAAGGGATTCGAGGAATTCTACCAGAAAGCCAAGAATGAGAAGGGAATACGTTTTGTCCACAGCCGGCCGTCTGGTGTGGAAGTTGACCCTGTGACAGATAATATCTCATTAAAATATGAGGCAGAGGACGGCAGCGGGATCAAACGCGAAGAGTTTGATATGATCGTATTGTCTATCGGACTTACACCCTCTAAGAGCAGTAAGAACCTGGCGCAGATAGCAGGCGTGGAGATGGATGATAACGATTTTGTCAAGACAAAGATAGATAGTCCATTGGAGACGTCAAAACCTGGTATTTTCGTTTGCGGGGCCATGCAGGCTCCAAAGGACATCCCTGACACTGTGGCAGATGCCAGCGGCGCTGCAAGTAAAGCATCATCGTTGTTATCCAGTGAAAGAGGGACTCTGGTAACTGAGAAAAAGTACCCGCCTGAGAGGGGTATGGGGGATGAGATCAGGACCGGTGTAGTAGTATGCCGCTGCGGGATAAACATTGGCAATATAGTAGATGTACCTGATGTAGTAGAGTATGCAAAGACACTGCCGCATGTTGCTTTCGCAAAAGAGGAAGTATATGCCTGCAGTACGGATAGTCTTGCAGGTATTGCGGATCTGGTAAAAGAGCATAACCTGAACCATATGGTAGTTGCATCATGCACACCAAGAACCCATGAGCCGTTATTCAGGGAAACACTGATGGAAGCCGGACTTAACCCTTATTTATTCGAGCTGGCAAATATCAGGGAACACTGCAGCTGGGTTCACCAGAATAATAAAGAAGAAGCGACCAAAAAAGCCAAGGATATTGTCAGGATGAGTGTTTCAAGAGCCAACTTGCTACAGCCCTTGTACCAGCAGAAAATTGAGTTCAACAATAACGCTCTTGTGCTCGGTGGAGGTATCGCAGGTATGAATGCTGCACTTGATATTGCTGAAAAAGATTTCAAAGTGACGCTTCTTGAGAAAGAGTCTGGGCTGGGAGGAATGCTGCTTAAGTTCACACATCTCCAGGACGGACGCACTACCAAGGAAGTACTGGAACCCTTAATACAAAAAGTGGAATCCAACCCGAATATTACTGTGCACAAAGAAACTGAACTGACCGAGCAGGAAGGTTCTATGGGTAATTTCAAGGGTCATATCAAAGGTGCGAATGTTGATGAGGATATCGAGTTCGGTGTTGCTATTATTGCTACCGGTGCCAATGAATTTGAGCCTGAAGGTTACTTCTCATACGGCGAATATTCAAATATCATAACCCAGAGCCAGCTTGAGCAGAGACTGGATGAGGGTGTGGATGCCAAGAACGTAGTGATCATACAGTGTGCAGGCGGGCGAAATGATGACCGGCCTTACTGTTCCAGGGCATGCTGTACTGTTGCTATGAAGAATGCTATCCGGCTAAAAGAATCCGATCCTGATAGGAATGTCACAATATTATACAGGGATATCAGGACCTTCGGGGTCTGGGAAGAACTGTATACAAAAGCCAGGGAACTTGGTATGGTATTTATGCGCTATACCGAGGACAATGAACCAGTAGTGAGCGAAAAATCAGTGCGTGTATACGATCACCTGATGAATATGGATTTCGAGATCAATTACGACCTGATGGTCTTGAGTACACCGATGGTCACTCCTGAGACTAATGAACTGCTCGCACCAATGTTCAAGGTAACGCTGGATGCTAACAGGTTCTTCCTGGAGGCGCATATTAAACTGCGGCCTGTAGAATGTGCGACCGATGGTGTGTTCTTAGCCGGGACATCACAGGCACCGAAACTGGTAGACGAATCTGTCAGCCAGGCATCTGCGGCTGCATCCCGTGCATGTACTATCCTTTCAAGGGATTTCCTTGAGACTATAGGAAATGTATCAGTGGTTGATCCCGAGTTGTGCATTGGCTGCGGCCGATGTACCCTGGTATGTCCATATAAAGCACCTGAACTCAAAGAGGTCACGGTCGAGACCGAGGAGATCATATATATCACAAAGAAGAGCGAGATCAACCCGGCAGTATGCAAAGGATGCGGATGTTGCGCTGCTGAATGTCCGACCGGTGCAATAACTGCAAGACATTTCACAACGCCACAGATAATGGCTGTGGTCAAGGCATACGGGGAGGGGATTTAAATGACCGAGTTCGAACCCGATATATTAACATTCTGCTGCAACTGGTGCAGTTACGCTGGTGCCGACCTGGCAGGTGTATCACGATTGCAGTATCCCACAAACAGCCGTATCATACGGGTGATGTGCAGCAGCAGGGTGGAACCAATACATATCCTTGAAGCTTTAAAAGAAGGCACTGACGGCATTCTGGTCACGGGGTGCCATATCGGTGACTGCCACTATATTGAAGGCAATGTGCATACCGACGAAAGGATGAAGGAGATAGTGGATGCACTGGAACACTTAGGTCTTGGTGGACGGCTGCGCCTTGAGTGGGTGTCTGCTGCTGAAGGAAAGAAATTCCAGGAAACGATCACTGAATTTGTAGAAAATATCAGGGGCCTTGGGCCGAATCCCTTGAAACATAAAGGGGTGGAGGAATAAATATGACTCAACAAGAAACAAATACTGAAAATACGCAGGCTGAAGAACCCAGGATAGGGGCTTTTATCTGCGAATGCGGTGTGAACATCGCAGGCTCGGTTGACTGTCATGCAGTGGCAGATTATATCTCCACCTTGCCGAATGTGGTCACATCTGTTGTTAATAAATATACATGTAGTGATGCCGGACAGGCAGAGATAAAAAATGCGATCAAGGATATGAACCTGAACCGTGTGCTTGTGGCGTCATGTACACCAAAGACCCACGAACCCATTTTCAGGGCCTGTGTCGAGGAAGCAGGACTGAACCCATACCTGTTCGAGTTCGTGAACATCAGGGAGCATTGCAGCTGGATACACATGTGGGAGAAAGAGGACGCTACCAGGAAGGCAAAAGAGC
>CBDUUM010000175.1:0-2984 GCA_965370445.1 uncultured Methanosarcinales archaeon | reverse complement strand
GGGACGGTCATTAAGCTGGAACTGAAAAAATGGCGTGCAATGGGGCATGAGGGATATATTGAACTGCCGTCCTTCACAGAGGTTTCGCAGGATAAGGGACTATATGCCAGGGCCTTTGGGCTCCATTACCAGAACCAGGACCCTGTACGGGGCAGACCCGTTGCCCAACAGCACCCCAAGACTGTAGTCATCCAGAACAGGCCTGCTATGCCACTGTCCACAGCCGAGCTTGACCATGTGTATGAACTGCCCTATACAAGGATGGCACATCCTTCTTACAAAAAAGTCATACCTGCACTTGCCCCGGTCAAGTTCTCGATAGTGAGCCACAGGGGATGTTTCGCATCATGCTCCTTTTGCGCATTAACACATCACCAGGGCCGCATCGTGCAGAGCCGGAGTATTGAGTCCATGGTGCGTGAAGTTGAACGAATTGTACAGATGCCTGGTTTCAAAGGCATCGTGCAGGATGTGGGCGGCCCCACTGCCAATATGTACGGCATGACCTGCGACATGTGGGAAACAGAGGGGGCATGTGCCGATAAGATATGTACCCATCCGCTTTGCAAAAGCCTTGATACCAGCCATGAACAACAGGTAGAACTGTTGCGCCGCCTGCGCAAAATACAGGGTGTGAAAAAGGTATTCATAGGATCCGGGATACGGTATGATCTGGTACTGGCCGATTCTTCAGGTTATCTTCATGATCTGTGTGAGCACCATGTCAGCGGGCAGCTCAAGGTGGCACCTGAACATGTGACCCGGCATGTGACTAATATTATGTACAAGCCTTCAAGGGAGGTGTTTGAGGAATTCAGGAGCAAGTTCAAAGAAGTGAACAGGGAACTGGGGAAGGAACAATACCTGATACCTTATTTTATGTCCGGCCATCCGGGATGCACGGTTGAGGATATGGTGGAACTTGCCGAGTATATCAGGGACAATGACCTGTACACCGAGCAGGTGCAGGATTTTACGCCTACGCCCATGACAGCTTCTACGTGTATGTATTATACAGGTATCAATCCCTTTACTATGGAGGAGGTGCATGTGGCAAAGGGTAGGGAGAAGAGGATACAGCGGGCTTTAATGCAGTACAGGGATGGGAGGAATTACAGGCTGGTGTATGAGGGGCTGAAGATGGTGGGGCGGGAGGAACTGATAGGGAATGAGTGGCAGTGTTTGGTAAGGCGAAAGGGGAGAAAAAATGACTGGATATAAGAAAATAATAAAAATGATGAGACCGTAAACACATTGGAATAAAACATCGAATAACTAGGGGGAAATTACAATGAATGAGCCGATAATTGTACTCAATTTCAAGACATATACCGAAGGAACAGGGAAGAATGCCGTTACTATTGCACAGGCATGTAAGGATGTATCAGACGAGACTGGCGCATATATCGCGGTAGCTCCCCAGCTCCCTGATATCTACAGGGTTGCATCAAGTGTGGATATACCAGTATTTTCACAGCATCTTGATGGTGTAGGTGCTGGCAGTTTCACCGGGCACATCATGGCCGAAGCTGTGAAAGAAGCAGGTGCTATTGGCACGCTTATTAACCATTCGGAAAGGCGCCTGAAACTGGCTGATATAGATGCATCCATCACCGCTGCCGGCAGGACAGGCCTGACCACCATCGTATGCACCAATAATATCGCCACCACCTGTGCAGCATCGGCATTAGGTCCGGATTATGTGGCAGTGGAACCCCCTGAACTTATCGGTTCGGGCATCCCGGTTTCCAAGTCCGACCCTGAAGTTGTATCAGGTTCTGTGGAAGCTGTAAAAAATATCAATCCGGATGTAAAGGTGCTCTGCGGTGCCGGTATCAGTAAGGGCGAGGACATGAAAGCGGCCCTGGAACTGGGCAGCGTGGGCGTGCTGCTGGCTTCAGGTGTTGTAAAATCCAATGACCCGAAAAAGGCCCTGTTTGACCTGGTGAGCGGGATCTGATACCGGGCAGGGAAATAATATTTACAGTCAGTGGACTATCTTTGAGATATCAAGTTCAAGAATATCCTCTGCCCCCAATGCCTTGAGCTTTGGTATCAATATATTGATATCGCTCTTATTTACCACGGTCTCCAGTGCATAGTAATCGGATTTGTAGAGCTGGCTTACTGTTGGGTTCTTCATGGCAGGAAGTGCTTCGATCACGGCATCCAGATTGTCCTTGTGCACGTTAAGAACAATGAGCACTTTACCCCTGGCCTCGATTACTGCCAGTAGCAGTGTCCTGATCTCTTCTATATCCTTTCGTTTTCCAGGATCATCCCAGCTTTTCTTGTTAGCGATCAGCTTGGTCGAGGATTCGGCTATTACATCCACTATCTTCAGGCCGTTCTTCCTTAAGGTTGAACCAGTCTCGGTCAGGTCCACCACTACATCCATAAGCTCGGGAACCTTTGCCTCTGTAGCACCATAAGAATAGAATATCTCAACCGGAACGCCCATTTTCTCAAAAAAAGCTTTGGTCATGTTGGGATATTCGGTGGATACCCTGCTGTTGGGTTTGATATCACTGGCACTTTTGATAGAATCATCTGTCTGGGGTACGGCGATCACGATCTTGACATTGCCTGCCCCTTGTTTACTATAAGGAAGGTCTGCAACCTCCACAACATCGCTTTTGGATTCTTTTACCCAGTCCAGTCCTGTTATCCCAATGTCAAAATATCCCTGTTCCACATATGTTGGGATTTCCTGTGGGCGCAGTACCTTAACTTTACTTATCCTAGGGTCATTTATTTTTGGGTTGTATTCCCGGTCTGTTTTTTTTATCGGAAGGTCTGCCTGTTTGAACAGCAGTAATGTTTGCTCTTCCAGACTGCCTTTTGGTATAACTATAGTAATCATAATAAATCCTCGGGTTTTTGGGGTTACAATACTTACTAGTGGATATTAAAGTTTTTTGTCAAAAAGGATGAAACAGGTTTTATGTGAGTTCTTCATGTGAATTTTTCATGTAGGTTATACA
>CBDUUM010000174.1:0-2988 GCA_965370445.1 uncultured Methanosarcinales archaeon | reverse complement strand
GAGTTGCGGTCGCCGCCGCACACACATCCCCTTATCCCGATAACATCAGGACCGATCTGGTTTATTGCCTCCATATCCTCAAACTTGATGTTACCTGCAATGGCGCTAATAAGCCCCAGGTCATGGGTAGATTCCACGAATTGCGATAGTTCCTCATTAGTCATGAACTCGAATGTTGAACGGCCGTCCTTGATGCCCGTATCCATCATTGCCACATCTGCGCCGTAATCTGCACAAATAGAAGGCAGTTCACGTAACGGGATGGAGTTTATACGTTTATAGTCAGCATAGCCTGAAATAACTACCTTCTTATTAGGGTCATAATCCTTTACAGATCTTACCACATGCTCTACCATATCAATGGCCTGTTCCGTGGTCTGGATATCATACAATCCTACTTTCACATAGTCAGCACCGGCTACAGCAGCACCCAGGGCTGCAAGGGATGCTGTTCCGGGTTTATAGTTCATATCCCCGATAGTTGCACTGACCGGGGTCTTAGGGTCCATTGCTTCTTTGACTGAACGAATGACCCACGGGAAATTTGCACCAAGACTTCCCTCTTTCGGGTTCTTGACATCTATGAAGTCTGCTCCACCGTTGTAAGCGGCCTTAGCTTCCTCGAGATTGATGGGACTTACCAGTAATTTCATATACTTATACCTCTGATTCGTGAAACAGATACTACCCTATCGTAATATATATGTTGCGATAATAATCCAACCGGGATTCTGCTAATATGATCAACTGTCTTTCATTCAATTCATAAGACTTTAATATGAATAATATGAATAGCCATATTGACTGATAAGAAAAGTGATGCGAATAACCAATTTTGAAGTTTTTACAAAGACTCCATGTTTAGAATAATATTTGTCCTGGATATTTTAAACGGAAAGGTAGTGCATGCCGTAAAAGGGGAACGGGAAAAATACGGCCCTATACATAATTTCAGTAAGGTCTGTGAATCTTCAGACCCACTCCATATCGTGGATGAACTTTCACCCAAGGAGCTCTATATAGCAGACCTGAACAGGCTGGAGGATAGTGGAAATAATGATGAGGTAGTCAGGCAATTGGGTTGGAAGACCAGTTTAATGCTTGACTGTGGGGCATCCACTATGGATGATGTACATCTTGGCCAGGAGCTGGCAGGCTATATCGTCCTTGGAACAGAAACTGCAACCCTTGAGTTGGTGGAAAGTGCATCAAGCTTTTACCCGCGGTCCATAAACATGAGCATTGATATCAAGGACGGCAAAATCCTCACAAATGAACCGGCTTTTAATATCCCGCCCGTCGACCTGATACAGATGCTGAATGGATATGATATTAATGACCTGGTCATACTTGAACTGAGCAAGGTAGGGACATCAAGCGGTATTAATACAGAGTTTTTAGAGCAGGTTGTGGATCATTCGGACCATAACATACTACTGGGCGGCGGTATCAAGGATACGGATGATATCAGCCACCTGAAGGATATTGGTTTGGCGGGTGTGCTTGTGGCCACTGCGGTGCATAATGGTGCGCTGCCCCTGGATATGATCCGGTAGATCAGGCTTTTAAGCGCAGGATAAGTTCATCAGGGTCCAGTAGTTCCTGCTTGCCCGATTCCATGTATTTCAGTGCCACCTTACCCTGTGCCACTTCATCCTCGCCCACTATCACGGCCCACCTGGCCCTGACGGTATTGGCAAATTTTAACTGGGCGCTAAAACTCCTACCCATAACGTCCACGTCTACAATTATATGTTCCCGCAGGGAGTCGGCAATACGTATACCTTCTTTTCGGGTCTCATCAAAGCAGACCACAACGGCCCTGTCGTCACCGGGAGGCTCTGTTGTGCACACTTCCATTACCCTGTCAAACCCGAGGGCAAAGCCTGTGGATTCCACTTCTTTCCCGCCGAACAGGTGGGCCAGCCTGTACGACCCGCCGCCGCAGACCTGGTTCTGTGCCCCAAGGTCGCTGCTGTATATCTCAAAGACCATGCCTGTGTAATAGTCCAGGCCCCTGGCAATGCCGAAGTTGACAGTGTAGTCGATGCTATGGGTGTCCAGCAGCTCCAGCAGTGTCCTGAAGGTCGCCAGTTCTTCTATGTCGCCCAGAAGTGCTTTTGCTTCATCCACTGCATTGCTGCCGGTGAGTCCTATAAGTTCGAAGAGTTTTTCCCGCATCTCGATATCGGCATCGATCTCTTCAAGGTAGTCTTCCAGACCCTTGTCGTCCTTCTTATCAACAAGGCGCATTATCTGCCCCTGGGTGTCGATGTCCAGCCCCTCGAACAGGGTCCTGATTATGCCAAGGTGTCCGACATGGAGGTCGCCGTCCACACCTGCCTCGTGGAGCATCCGGCAGGCCAGGGCTATAACCTCGGCATCGGCTTCGGGCCTGGGGCTGCCAATGATCTCAGCACCGAACTGCCAGAATTCCCTAAAACGTCCTTTCTGGGGGCGCTCATACCTGAAGCAGTTGTCGAAGTAGTAGAGTTTGATTGGGCGGGGTGCGCGCTGGAGTTCGCTGACGTAGAGCCTGATCACGGGGGCTGTGAGTTCGGGGCGCAGGGCTATTTCGCGATCGCCTTTGTCTTTGAAGTTGTATATCTCACCCAGGATGCCTTCGCCGGATTTTAGTGTGAATAGTTCGATGTGCTCGAAGGTGGGGGTCTTTATTTCGTTGTAGCCCCACCGTATGGCGGTTTGACGGAGTTTGTTCTCGATGTATCTGCGTTTGCGGGTATCGTCTGGGAGGAAGTCCCTGGTACCTCTGGGTTTGTTGATCTTCATGTGGGGGGTCTCCGTTGTATGGGGGGTGATAAGGATGTTATGTAAAATAGGTTTTGTTATGGGTGGTCTTTCTAATTAGAGTACATCAGGTATTATAGGCATCGTTACATCTTGTCTGGAGTATGTGACTACATGATGGCTATTTTGTGCATCGTAAGTTGGATTTTTTTAATGTGACACAATTATGAAGTGTTAAAA
>CBDUUM010000173.1:0-2992 GCA_965370445.1 uncultured Methanosarcinales archaeon | reverse complement strand
CGGCCAGATGAAGAGCGGTAGAAGGGCAGAGGTCCTGACCAAAGGGAAGCGGGGTAGGTATGTGAGATCCCGCCTGCCTGACGGCGAAGTTACCGATATTGCAGTGGCCCCAACTATCAGGGCGGCGGCACTGCATGCCAAGGATGGTAAGATCAAGGTCAAGAAGAGCGATTACAGGGAGAAGGTCAGGCGCAGGCGTATTGCCACTCTCATCAATATTGTGATGGATACCAGCGGCAGTATGGATGAAATGGACAAGGTGGACATCACCCGCAGCGTGATCGTGGCGTTGTTAAAGGATGCATACCAGCGGAGGGATAAGGTTTCTCTTGTTACGTACAGCGGTCGGAAAGGTGAACTTGTACTGCCTTTCACGTCGTCTGTAGAACGGGCAAAACGATATCTTGAGACAATTCCATTCGGCGGCACCACTCCGCTGGCCTCTGGCATCCTGATGGGTCTGCACTCCCTTCATAATGAGATCAAGAAGGACGCATCCACTATTCCTATAATGGTTCTGGTAACGGATGGTAAGTCCAACGTGCCCCTGGAAGTAAGCGGTAATATCCGCAGGGAACTATCCATGGTGCTGCATCATGTAGTACATGAAGGAATCCATGTGCTTGTAGTGGATATGAGCAGTCACGGTTCAGAACTTGCCAGCGAGATAGCAGAAGAGGTGAACGGCAGATATTACCATCCCGAACGACTGAGCAAGGAAACGCTATATAATGCTATCAGCGACCAGAGGGATGATGCATCATATTTTACTAATGTGTAAGGAATACATTTAATAGAAATTTTTCGGAGTATGGAATATGGGTGTGGAATTGGGCGATATCTTTGAAAAACACGAGATCCAGTTAAGTGACCTGGCAGGCAGGGTGGTAGCCATCGATGCTTTCAATACCCTGTACCAGTTCCTGAGTATCATCAGGCAGCGGGACGGTACACCTCTCATGAATTCCAGGGGTGAGGTGACCTCACACCTGTCAGGGTTTTTGTACCGCACCACGAACCTTGTTGAAGCTGGCATCAAGCCGATATTTGTATTCGACGGCAAGCCACCGGATTTTAAGGCCCGGACCCTGGAGGCGAGGTCAAAAACCAGGGATAAGGCCATGCACCTCTGGAAAGAGGCGGTGGCTGCGGGGGAAGAGGAGGAAGCTTTTGTACATGCCCAGGCTTCGTCACACCTGAGAGAAGGCATGATTGAAGATGCTAAGGCCTTGCTTGGATTTATGGGGATTCCTGTGGTGCAGGCACCGTCCGAGGGTGAGGCCCAGGCTGCCTATATGGCACAGGTGGGAGATGCAGATTTTGCTGCATCCCAGGACTATGATTCCCTGCTGTTCGGTGCGCCCAGGGTGATAAGGAACCTGACCGTTACTGGAAAACGCAAGCTTCCACGCAAGAATATCTATATTGATGTGAATCCTGAGATCATTGAACTTGAGGAGGGATTGTCTGCCAATGGTATCACCAGGGAGCAGTTGATCGATATTGCCTTGCTTGTGGGTACTGATTACAATCCCGGAATCAAGCGGGTTGGACCAAAAACGGCTATGAAATTGATAAAGGAGCACGGTGGGATTGAGGCGGTACTGGTTGAGAAGGGGGAGGGGATTGAGAATTTGCAGGAGATCAAGGACTTTTTCCTGTATCCTGATGTTATTTCCGATTATGAGATATCGTGGAAGTCCCCTAAAGAATCTGAGATTACTGATTTTCTCTGCAGCAGGCATGATTTTTCCGAGGTTCGGGTGAAGGGTGCGGTGGGCAGGTTGGTGGAAGCTTCGGATGCGGGCCAGCAGACACTTGACCAGTGGTTCTGAAATACTGCAAAAAAGCGGTCTGTTGTAGTGGTTTTTTAAAATTTTTCACCGCAAAGGACGCAAAGACCGCAAAGATAAATACTCCAATTTGACCTATCGGTCATTTGGGAGTTTAGTAAAATCCAGGTCTTCTGAGAAACGGTAATTGCTGATATACAATTTTCTTATTCCGGTTCCACCCTTTAGCGCAAAAGAGTTAGTGGGTTGATACAAACTGTTCAGTATCCAGCTGATACAGTAGTCTTTTTCGATTGTGGTTTCCGGAACTCCATGTTCTCTCGCAGTTTCCCTTATTTCGTTTGCACGGATCATTCTAATGTACCAATTATTTTTTCATCCGCATTTTCAATTATTTTCCATCTCCTGTTTGCTTTTCCTTTTCTGTGAATTGACGGGTCAAGCAGGGGGTAGCCTTTGGCCAGATAGTCCTGCGGTATTTTTACCGGTATCGCCAGTCTGTCACAAAGACTGCCGAGTCTTTTCAGGATTGCAGAATTCTCCATCCTTATTGCATATTCTATGACTTTGTCCAGGTCAATTTTATCTTCATTTTGCAGTGCTTTGGCAACTTCTACGATCCCGCCACAATATTGGGGCTTGTCAAGGCAGTCTGCTATTGTTTTTTCAGGGTCTGTTATCCAGATTTCTGCATCATCGATCCATATTTTCTGCTGGGCGAAGAACTTTTTTTCAGTTATCCTGACAATCCGGTACCTGACGCCAAATATCTCTATTTTTGGTTCTTTTTTTCTTGATGTGGTCTGGATAAAGACTGTGTTTGGTATCTGTTCGGTGAACCCGTGGTAGTTGAGGGCACTCCAGTAGGCAATTGCCGCATTTTTTACGATCTCATTTCCGATCACGAATTCGTTTATAGTGTATCTGCCTTTTTCTGCGCCCAGGGGGATGATAAGATATTTCCCCTTTTCTATCCGTTCGACCCATCCTTCTTTTTCCATGCGGGACAGCAGGACTTTCAGGCTGCTCGGGCTAAGGTTGCTGATTTTTTGTGCTTCTTTAAAGCTGAAGGTGCTCCCCTTCCCTGCAAGTTTGTTCAGCAGTTGAAATTTCTCTGACATTTATAATCACCATAGTTGCCATATATGTTAACTTTGGTGCATATTATTGTTTCGGCAGGTACCCCCGTATCCTGCCGT
>CBDUUM010000172.1:0-3005 GCA_965370445.1 uncultured Methanosarcinales archaeon | reverse complement strand
ATAAATGTTTGTTCCCGTCCGGGTCCGACTGAGATATATTTGAAAGGAACACCTACAAGCGACTCAAGTCTGGATAAATATTCAATTGCACCATCCGGCAGGGCATCCATACTGCGAATACCGGTAAGGTCGCCGTCCCAGCCGGGCAGGTCTTCAAGAACCGGCACACACCTCGCAAGGTCTGCGGTGGATTCTGGCGGGTAATCCAGTCTTACACCATCCAGTTCATATGCCACACATACTTTCAACGGATGTATATCTGACAGTACGTCCAGTTTGGTCAGGGCTATCTGTGTATAGCCGTTCAGTGCCACTGATTTCTTTACAAGGGGCAGGTCGAACCAGCCGCAGCGTCTGGGCCTGCCTGTGGTGGTGCCGAACTCGGCGCCCGCTTCCCTGATAAAATCTCCTGTCCTGTCCTTAAGTTCGGTGGGCAGCGGTCCTTCGCCCACACGGGTAATATAGGCTTTCAATATTCCCACCACCTCGTCCACCCTGGTAGGTCCCACACCCAGGTTTGCACAGGCCGAACCTGCGATGCATGATGAAGATGTCACGAATTTCTGGGTGCCGTGGATCACGTCA
The DNA here is from genome assembly GCA_965370445.1 of uncultured Methanosarcinales archaeon. GTDB lineage: Archaea > Halobacteriota > Methanosarcinia > Methanosarcinales > Methanocomedenaceae > Methanocomedens_A. Next base: position 2,420 of record CBDUUM010000172.1, on the reverse strand, counting down.
AGGTGTGCTCCCTGTGCACCTTCTGCCAGCACCTTCTTACCCTGGTCAAGGGCAGTGTTTATTTCATGGGAAACATCTGCAATGAATGGAGCGAACCTGCGCCCCAGTTCAATATATGTCCTGATCCAGGCCTCATCTTCCATTATAGATGGGTCGCCGCCCATGCTCTGTATCTGGGCAGCCTTTATTGGAGTAAGTTCTTCCAGACGGCTGCGCAGCCGTTCTTCGTCTGCCAGGTCTGACATCTGGACCTCGTCCCTTGCTATCTTGTCGATATAGGCATAGCCGATGCCACGTTTGGTTGTACCTATCTTCACGCTCCGCGCCGACTCCCCCAGGCCGTCCAGTTCCACATGGTATGGCATGATAATGCTTGTCTTGGCATCTATTCCAAGCTTTTTTTCATCCACAAATGTGCCGTCATCGGCCAGGGTGTCAAGTTCCCTTGCAAGGGTCTGTGGATTTAACACAGTACCGGGACCGATGAGTAACCTGGCATCGAACAACACACCGGAAGGAGTGAGATGTAGTTTGTATTTCTTACCGTTAACAACAACGGTATGACCTGCATTATCGCCTCCCTGGAAACGGACGATGAGGTCATATTCCCTGGCCATCAGGTCAACAATCTTTCCCTTTCCTTCATCACCGAACTGGGTGCCTGTAATAATCGTGAACATAGTACCACATAGAATGAGATTATTGAATAATAAGATTTTGTTGGGATTTCACATAAACCTTTATATTTTCTGGATTTATTATACTCCACTTAAGGTTAGTGGAATGACTTCGACATACTTAATGACAATAATTATGCTGCCACTTCTTGCATTGATGACAGTGGTCGGTATTTATACCCTTATACCGGGTGAAGTTAAAGAACAGACGCACAGTATATCCAGGCGCAGGTTACTGATAGGGTTCTGGCCGTTTTTTGTATCTGCTTTTCTTGTCTATATGCTTGTACAGTCCCAGTCGTCTATTGTCAATATGCTTGGGTTAAGGGTGAATGCTGATTATACCGGATACCTGTTAATGATAGAAGGCGACCTTGTAAGTCATTTCCAGGGTTTTGCCACGCCCATGCTGACATACCTCAACGGGTTCATCTACCTGATGATGTTCTCATTTTTGATGATATTCACATTCGTGATATTGATATACACCCACAACCTCAAGGCACTTGAAGAGTTCACCATAGCTTTTATCATCATCTACCTGACGGCATTCCCGTTCTATATCTTTGTACCGGTTACGGTTACCGGACATGCCCTGCCAAATGTTTCACCTCTGCTGTATGACTTAAGTCCGATCATCGACCAGGGAGTGAGGGTGGTGGACCCATTTTTGGACAATGATTTTCCCAGCCTGCATGCCGCACTGTCGGTAATGGCCCTGATGGTAGTGGTGTTCAGGACAAATCTTTATCGATACAAAGTGTTCGCTGCGGTGTCCACTGCTGCCATCCTGTTTTCTACGGTGTACCTGGGCATACACTGGATCACTGACCTGGTTGCCGGGGCGGTACTGGCATTGATCAGTTATTATTTTGCTGTGAGGTACAGGGAAGTTATTTTTGGGAAAGTGCACAGGATATTGGTAGTTCTGGAGGTGCGGTTGGGGATAAAGGATTTGATATATTGCGCAGGTTGTTCCAAAGAGATATCTGTAATTCCCCACATCGGTTGTGTGGAGTGCCCCTCTTGCGGGGAGAAAATGGATTATCATCCGCTGACCTTTGTATGAATTGAAGTTGTTTTTGAACGTATAGGAAAATATATTCTTTCCGATACGTCAAGAAAATACTCACTCTGTCGGATTTACCTGGAGTACCTAATCAAACATTATGTACAACAAAAAAAATCGACATATCGTATAATCGAAAAGCAGCCATTTCATTTATTGGGAGTAGATTCTACCAGATCATCAATAACACAGGATATGTCCTCAATTAGATCGCATTTATGCGAGGGGAGGTATGAGGTTAAATTTAATACTGTTTGGATACATGAGTTTATTCATGCAGAAATGCTACAACTTGATGATTACAGGAAAAGTTCAGGATATAAGCTTCAGAGCTCTCGTAGAGGATATTGCCAGGCTTTATGACTTGAGAGGATTTGTTTTTAATGATCTGGACGGCAGCGTAAAAATGGTTTGTTGTGGCGATAATGGAAATATAGCTAATTTTCTTGATGAACTTAAAATTAAGGGGACTCAGCGGGGGGCGCGTGTGGATGAGATCAAAAGTGAAGAAATACCTTTTGAGATTTACCTGCCTCAAAGATTTCTAAGGCTGTATACGGATGAACTTACAGATATTAGCAGAAAGCTGGATAAAGGAAACGAGTTGTTGGGGGATATAAAGACAGATACATCGGCTCTTCCGGAAATTAAAAATGTATTGAATTCTTATGTCG
>CBDUUM010000171.1:0-3018 GCA_965370445.1 uncultured Methanosarcinales archaeon | reverse complement strand
GATCGTATTATCCCGAAACCATATTACGATTTCACCAGACTTTACTCGAAAAACCTGGAACGAACAGCTCTAATGCAGCACCTGCTGGTATACTTCAATGGTCTTATCCGAGATATCCTTCCAGTTAAAGTCTGAGATCACTCTTTCCCTTCCTTTTTTACCCATTCTGTACCGCTTTTCAGGGTCATGGTATAACCTGGCGATCGCCTCTGAAAGCCCCTCATCGCTCCTCGGCTCCACCAGAAGACCTGTCCTGTTATGGTCTATGATATCAGGCATCCCGCCAGTCCGGATCCCAATACATGGTGTCTCGCATGCCATGGCCTCCAGGAGTACAATACCGAACGGTTCATAGACACTGGGCAGCACGAACACGTCGGAAATGGAATGTAACTTGACGAGTTCGCTCCTGCTAACACGCGGGAGGCAGAGGATATGTTTATCATTATAAATATTCTGCTGGCCGACCATGACAAGCATGATCTCAGGTATCTGCCTGGCAAGGTTCTTCATGGCATTGACCAGGTACCTCACACCCTTTTGCGGATCATCCCTGCCGATGAAGAGTACGACAAACCTGTTATCAAGCTGGTATTTCCTGCGGATATCATCCGCCTCCTGGTACTTGAAGACCGCAGTATCCACGCCGTTAGGTATGACAGTGATCTTGTTGTAATTGATACCAAAGGTCTGGTTAAGTTCCCTTCGCATGTATCTCGATACTGCAATGAACCTGTCCACCTTATCCACCACATTCTGTTCCATAACAACGCTCAGCCTGTTTGGCTTGAGCCTGTTGATCTCGGTACTGTGAGCCGTCATCACCAGGGGCAGTCCCGTATCATTTTTGGCTTCTGTTGCAGCCAGCTGGATCAATCCTCCATGTGAATGCAGCAGGTCAAGTTTTGCATTCGAAAGATGTTCCCCCACCATCCCGGCCACATTGAAATTGGTCGTGACCCTTTCAAAATCCTTAGTGGAATAGTTCGATGCAGGTACTAAAGGTTTAGATGACTTGGGAACATACACACTTCCTGCATTCTGGCCATCCAATCCTTCAACATGTGACGTAATACCAAAGGTCTGGTCAAGTTCCGTTCGCATGTATTTTGATACTGCAGTGAACCTGTCCACCTTATCCACCACATTCTGCCTCCTGACAACGCCCAGCCTGTCTGGCTTGGGCCTGTTAACATCGGTATTGTGCGCAGTCATTACCGGAGGCAGTTTGGTGTCATTTTTTACTACTGTTGCAGCCATCTGGACCAATTCTTCTTGTGAATGCAGCAGGTCAAGTTTATTATTTGAAAGATGTTTATCCATCATCCCGTCCACATTGAAATTGTTCAATATCCTTTCAAACATATTATCGGAACGGTTCGATACAGGTACTAAAGGTTTAGATGACCTGTGCACAAACACACTTCCTGCCTTCTGGCAGTCCAATCCTTCCACATGTGATGTGAACACATGCACTTGCCGGATACTCTCTGCAAGATGTCTTGCCAGTTCGGTCACATGGACCCCAACCCCTCCAAAAATTTTTGGTGGGAATTCATACGAGAGAAAACCTACATTCATCTCATTTATTTTTTGCTGTCTTGTTACCATTCATCTATTTCCTATGCAGAGTTCTGCACAATTAACTGCTCGCTAACGCTCGCAGTTACTAAAGTATATGAAGTAATATACTGTATATAATTGAAAAACCCCTAATTTCAATCACTTAATAACTATCACTTAATAATTAACATATAATATAGCACTAATATGCATTAAAGGTTATGATAAAATGCCAAAACCTCTTGTAGTCGGAAATGGGTCCCTGTTAGTGAACCTTGACAGGAACGCAAGCATACGGGACATGTACTTTCCTCATGTGGGTGATGAGAACCACGTAAACGGCCGCCACTGCAGGGTAGGAGTGGTGGTCGAAGGGAAAAACCTGGACATGGTATCCCTTATAGGGGATGACTGGGTCTACAGGCTTGGTTATAAGAAAGATACATTAGTAACCGACTCCTGTTACCGCAACGACCGGCTCGATATTGAATTGGGGTTTAACGAATGCGTGCATCCTTTCGAAAATGTGTTCATTCGCAGGATAGCAATAACCAACACTGACAAAGAGGATATCGAGCTAAAGCTGCTTTTCTCCCATGACATTGCACTTTACGAGAACCCGATGGGGGATACAGGTGTGTATGATCCGGCATTGCAGTCCATAATACATTACCAGCGCTCCCGCTATTTCCTTATCAATGGATCACCACACTTCGACCAGTATGAGGTAGGCCCCAAAGGAGAGAACGAATCCAGTATAATACGCTCGGCAGAGCTTAATATGAACTCTATCCAGGTAGGGGCAGTGAACAGTTTCGTCAGGTTCTCCAGGCATCTTGCAGCCGGTGAGACAAAAACACTGTATTACTGGATAGCGGCCGGAAAAACATTTTCTGATGTCAAGCGGCTTAATGAACTGGTACTTGAAAGAACTCCTGAACGAATGATGGCCGAAACCGGGCAGTACTTTCATTCATGGGTGAATAAGGAGAAATATGACTTTTTTGACCTTCCAGCGAAGGTGGCAGACCTGTTCAAACACAGCCTGCTTATCATACGCTCGCAGATCGACAATGATGGAGCGATCATCGCTGCCAATGATAGTGACATCCTTGAACGGTTCAACATGGATTCATATAGTTATATGTGGCCGCGGGACAGTGCATTCATTGCCATGTCGCTGGACATGGCACGATATTCCGGAATTGTGCATAAGTTTTTCAATTACTGTCATGACCTTATCAGTGAGCATGGATATTTCCTGCAGAAGTACAATCCTACAGGTACCCTGGCAAGCGGCTGGATGCCCTGGCTCACTCCAGAGGGACATGTGCAGCTTCCAATACAGGAGGATAGTACTGCCCTCATACTAATATCTCTGTGGAACCACTACAAGACCACCGGGTGCATTGAGACCATTGACCAGCTCTATAATTCCATGGTAAAGCCGGCTGC
>CBDUUM010000170.1:0-3045 GCA_965370445.1 uncultured Methanosarcinales archaeon | reverse complement strand
ATCATAACCTCATAATAAAAGTTAGTTAAGTGTTGTAATCCTAAAAACATATTAGCTGCTTGCACGAAAAAAACAAGGATCAATCCATCGATGACAAACAAAATGGTTCGCCTGGATCTATTGTACTGCAAAAATAAACCAGCGCGTATCAGATCAGGATTGCCGTTTTTCACCATGTTTCGCACTCTGATGAATGAAACCATTAATGCAACGAACAGTAGTCCCATACTTACATAGATTATATAGTTTAACATATTAACCACATTTTTCGGTTTTTGATTATCTTCATTACCCAGGACTGTCGGAAAAACCTGGTTTTTGAATATTTCAGCTTTACTGTCTAAATTCGATATGGCACAATATAGTGATTTAGTTGGAACAATAACTTTGAAAGTTTCAATTCAGGTGTTTTTCAGGTACTTTTTCGACAGTCTCTACTCTAATTGATGAATATGGACATATCTATATAATTCTTACACAAATGATATATATAGGCATAAACTACCTATAGTTATCACAGTTATCTATATAGGTTGTATGGGATGCGATTGTGGGTAAAAACATAATGCTGCAGCATAGATATCCTACTCAGATCGTGTGCTTTTCCCTTTCAACAATAAATAAGCGATCAGGAAACCTACAACCGGAACAAGAAATATGATCGGGTACAGCGCTTTTTCAACAACAAATGCTGCCGACTTCCCCACAGTCTCAACAACAGATCTGGTATGCTGGATCTGCTCCCCAATCTTAGCCGGAAAACTATCTGACCCATCTAACCAAGATACGCGCGGCAGTATGGATATTTCCTCATCGTTCGAGCTGTTCAGCGCATCAGGAGAGCGGGCTAATCCATACACTGTGCCAGGTGCCGGATTTGCGGGGTTCACGCCCTCCCCACCAGGTACAGCCTGCTCCGCTGATACTTCCGGCTGGTTTGTAGATACTGTTATCCACTCTCCGGCTGACGGATCCAGGACCTGGGTCACCTCGCCCCCCTCATTCCAGAATGAAGAGCGCACAACGCCTCTATAATTATTCCGTGCCCTGAACTCGATCTGGGCATACGGCAGGTCAAGCCCATCGAACCGATCCGGGCGTATGAGATAGGACATCCCAAGGGATTCCCCAGGTGGAAGAAGAACGCCTGTCACCGTCAGGAGGTACGAATCATTGACCCTGGAAACACCAAGGTCCCATTCTCCCAGGGGCAAAGTGCCGCCTTCGATGCCCTGCTCGCTGCTGCCCTCGATATAGCCGGCATCTGCGGGCACGGTATCAGTAAGATTGATCCAGGCGGCACGGTCACCGTCATTGTGTATGTCCAGTGTTACCCTGCAGGTCCCGTTATCTTCCTGTTTAACGGATTTGGCCAGGATTATATGCGGTCCGTGGACTGTGATGGTGAAACTGCCGGACTCCCATGTGAAATTTTTTCCGTGAAAATTCGTGGTGGCAGTTGCCTTATCAATAGTATACTTGCCAGGTCTGGCTGGTAACAGTTTGTAGCTGATAATGTAGGGTCTGTCCTTTGATACACACACAGGGGACCCATCCTCAGTGGTCTCTGCGATCACGAAGCCGTCGGGTACGGGCGGGTTTATAATACTGAGATTCCCAACAGTGTAGAATCCGGTATTATATACACCTAAACTGATAACGCTGTACTCCCGTACAGCGTACACCTTAGACCCGTTGATGTACCACGCGCTCATATCGATCTCGTCGCAGCATAGCCACTTCACTACTCTCAACTTCGGATCCGTGCACGAGAGGGTCATAGAGGTGTTTGCATCATATTCACCGCCCTTAATATCGATCCCGCCCACCGATGCCGTGATATTATAGTTGATCTCATATGGCGAGGTAATTCCATCCCATGCCGGTGCGACAACAGTGAAATTAATTGATGCTTTACTGTTCTTCTCCATACACCCGAAATTCTTAAATATCGTTTGGTCATGGAACTCAAAATCACGGTCTCCCGTCAGTTCAAGTTCTCCGGTATCCACCTTCAGTTCAACATTCTCTATCCACGCCTCCCCGGTATTTCTCACATCTATCGTGATCGTTTTCTCCTTTTGCGGCGCATACTGGTCAGGGGAGACAGTGATCTCTTCGAACGTCTCAGAGCTTGCACCGATATCAATATCAAGTGCAGGTCTTCCCCTGCGGCAAAATTTGAGATGTGCTGACGGTGTTTCATATTGGTCTATGGTTATACCGGTCAGTTCTACTTTCAATTCAGCATCCAGGTGGAACCACCTGTCATCCGGCCAGAGGTTAAGGAACAGGATCTCAGTCGTTACCGTACCGTCCTTTTCAATTAATACGGCCGTAGCATTCAGGCCTGGATCAAAATCATCTGTACGCACGGTATAATGTACATTATCAACTTCAAGCTGGTATATCTTACCCCATGCAATGGCCGCACTGCCGCAGCTCACCCATTCCACATCAGTCTCCAGGTCATCATCAGGGCAGTATTCACCGGCTGCTGCCGCAGGGATCAGGAATAGCAGGATCGATAAAAGTATGATTGAAAACGAGATACAATTAAAAAAAATGCAGTTGCCTGGGCCGGCATTAATGCACATTTTACAGGTTTTGTTTTTCAGCATACGGACCACTCCCCGCTTCTTAAGCCAGTTATCTGTGCGGTGTATCTCGTTTCAATCATACTACAACATACACCAATATCTATATAAATTATACCCAGACATTACATATAAATGTAAAATATCTATAGTTATTTCCAGGTTCTATATAGAATAAATGAATAACCGGTTCCACTTCAGGATGTCCGGAACCATCTTCTGTATGAAGCAAAGATAAATAAGAAATATGCAAAAAGGGCGACAAAGATGATAGGGATGGCTAAATTGAAGACCTCGGATGGTGTATACCAGCATGTTGAATAAAATGTGTACAGTGAAAGTACTGTTGCGATCAGCATACTGATGATTTTTTGCATTGCTCTACCTTTGAGTTCTTCTTTTATAACCTTTGCACATGTGAATTATGTAGTAAATATTTAACTATATA
>CBDUUM010000169.1:0-3056 GCA_965370445.1 uncultured Methanosarcinales archaeon | reverse complement strand
CAGGTGTTTGAACGAGATCTAAAAGAACGGCGCTGCTAACACGCGGAGCGCGGCGTTTTCCTCCGCCACTGCCCCCGGAGTGTATATCAAGATTGCACGCACCGCCTGCGTGCGTGATGGGCGGCTCTGTCCTTTTCCGAGCCCGTTAAACCGCCTGCGCCCCCTTCTTCTTATTTTGGCTTACGCCGGTTGAGTTGAATGAGGGAAACTTCAAGGTAGTCCCATCTCAGACATTTCCGGAAGGCACAAGATCTTCAAGTGTAAACATATAAACGCCCTTGTCTTTTGCAGACTTTACTGCAGCGGCGGTGAACCCACTTTTAGAAACTACAACATAATGAGGTGTACGTTCTTTATTTCGCCACACCACATGATCGGATTTTTGCATCAGATCTTCTATAACCTTTTTGCCGACCATTCTATTCTGCCACTTGCATTCGCAAAAAAGGATGGCATCCGTCTGTTCATTCAGGGCTACGACATCGATCTCCTTATCTTTATGCCACCATTTTCCCCATTTCGTAAAAAGCGGCAGTCTGCCTGAGAAAGAGTAGTTCTGCAACAGTTCGCTTGCAATGTCCTCGAACACAGGACCCAGATACCTGCTAAAGTCATCTTTGACCATGTCCAGTACAATATCAGACCTTCCAATCTCTATGAGGGATGAATTTGGATAGATGTACCTGAACCAGAACCTGAAAAAGTAGTCTTGTAACACATAATTTCCAACCCGTGTGGACTTTTCTTTTGGTAATGTGATCGGTATGTCCCTTCTCAGTATGCCCAGTTCTGCCAGCCTTGAGATGTAAGCATAGAGTTTGTTTGTGGGTACCCCTGAAAAATGTGAGATATCATTGAATGTGTTCTTGCCCATTGCAACCGCCTTTAAGATCGAGAAGTAGTTGGTGAAATCTTTCAGTTCTTCCATAAGAAGGAATTTGGCTTCTTTGTAGAGATATGAGTCCTTGTCCATCAGGGCGTTTAAGATGTTGTTGTTGAGGTTATTTTTGATGTCGAACTCCTCTGTATAACGGGGTATGCCGCCCAGCACTGCGTACGCGCCAATGATCTCTTCCTGCGACCAGTTCCCGAAGAGTTCTTGAAAATCAAGATATGTCAGTGGTTGCAGATGTATCTGACCTGTACGTCGTCCATATATGGGGCTTGAATAGGATAGGGCTATCTTTTGCATCATGGATATGCTTGAACCGCACAGGATGAGTTTAAAGTCCATGTCCTTCCATTTTTCGTCCCAGTAATACTGGAGTATTGAGATGAAGCCTGGATTGCTTTTATGTATGTAGGGGAGTTCATCGAATACAAGAACCATGCACTCCTTTTCGATGAGCCGTGTAAGATAATCAAAAAAAGCATGCCAGTTGTCCAGCGGGTTGTTCTTGAGGAAATCATCGTCAAGTGTGAGTCCCGCAATCCTTGAATACAGGGCTGCTAACTGGTTTTCTTTCTGTAGTTCTCCAAGCAGATAGAGGGATCTGCCCGGAGCATGGGGGAGAGACTGTTTTATCAACTCGGTTTTTCCAACCCGCCGCCTGCCATATATGATAATCAGTTCGGATGATCCTGATGAGTACTTTTCTTTGAGGAAACTTAATTCTTTCTTGCGGTCGGTAAAAGGGATTTTCATAGGTGGATATTGGTTTGTGATGTTTTAAATATTGTGGCTAACATAAGATGGATTATCATAATTTGGATTATGTTGTTGATCGGGTTGAAAGATCTGACGCTGATGCACGCAGATACTGGTAGTGTCGAGTCAACCATACAATATCACAATATATATAATCTGACACTGTCCCATTTTCCAGTTATTTTCAAGACGCTGATACACTCATCTCCTGCGGAGTTGAGTGCCTGCTACGCCCGAAGGGCGTGCAGGTCACGCAGATTAACGCTGATTTAAGGTTGCATCTGCGTTAATCAGCGTAAATCTGCGTCTAATATAATTGTTGAAATTATTTGATTTTGGAATTATGCCATATGATCTATGCCCTTCGTAATCCAACACTTGTAAGTTGACTTGACAGTAGTTATATCCCGTGAGGGGAATTTTTTGACCAGACCTTTTAATGCAACAGGTTTTCAACCAGATTTTGATAGCTAAAATGAAATGGTTGTTGTTGTTTTGCCCGGTTCACCAGATCATTATTTTTTGGTATGGACGGGATGAACAGGATTGACAGGATGACGTTAAGGGCTTACTTGATAGTAACCTGTCAAAATCAATTTATAGTCTCCCGCCAGATATATAGATCGAAGAATTCGAACCGCAGATAAACGCAAATGAACGCAGATTTGCGGCATTGTATCTGCGTTTATCCGCGTTCATCTGCGGTTAATATTTTATTGATTATTATATAGCAAACTGTAATTCATATTGGCGTATGTGCTGTGTATCTACACAAATCGTCTGTTAAATTTACTAACTTATTTCTTTGCAGTCCCTTAGAGAACATTTACAGCACAGATAATATCTCATCCGCTATCTGCTTTGCGCCCGCCGCCGGGTCGTCTGACTGGTAGATACTCCTGCCCACTATCACATAATCAGCCCCGCCACGGATAGTATCGCCGGCACTACCGCCCTGTGCGCCAACACCCGGCGAGATGATACTCAGGTCAACTGTTATCTTTCTTATCAACTGCTTACGCTCCGGCCGGATGGCTGTTCACAAAATTTATCTAACATGAAGTTAGATTTATATATATGAGTTCATCTATCGAAAATAACAGTGTAAAACTGGATGAGGTTTTAAAAAGACTTGAACACGTGGAGACTTTACTCCTTGTAGGTGAAGTGTTCCCTGATGAAACAGAGATAGCGGCAATAAAAGACTTTCTTATACGGGATGGGCGTGGGGAAACCGAATTTATTACACTTGAGGAAATTGATAATGAACTATGATGTTCTTATTGAAAGGAACGTCCTTAAAGAAATTAAAAAATTTCCTGCGCATGACGTTAATAGGATAAAAAAGGCACTCAGGAAACTTCCTGCTTTCCCGGTGGGTATGGACGCCAAAAAGATAGTTGGAACA
>CBDUUM010000168.1:0-3061 GCA_965370445.1 uncultured Methanosarcinales archaeon | reverse complement strand
CGCAGAGGTTCGCAGAGGGTCGTTATTTTACTCTGCGTGCCTTTGCGCTCTATGCGGTTTTTCGAATCGTCCCCGAAAATAAAAAAAAGTCTCACAATTCTATCTCGAATATGGGATGCCCGTTCTCTGTCGGCGGTGCAAGCCAGTCCAAAACCCTTCCTGCCTCATCGGCATCCTGCGCAACAATCTCCACCCATATACTTCCCAGCGGCTCATCACCTGCCGGAAAACTGACCTTGCCTGCGGTAGCAGCCTGTTTGTTCAGGATAAATGTCACAGTACCCCCTTCAATATGCATATTCCTGCGAGCCGTGTCCAGTATCTTACAGCTCCTGAGCAGTTCATGGAGCAGTTCCAGCGAATCCCTGCCGCCCGTACCCACCAGCCTTGAAGTAAAACCCTCCCTCTCATGTAATTCATACTCCAGACCAGGGAATATTCCCTCTATAGCAGACTGCACCCTGTCCCTGTCCTCGGTGGGGTTGACGTGAGCAGAAACTTCTACTCCTATCATCGTTGTTCCTCAATGATCTTTTGGACCTTTATCCTTAACTGGTCTACTGTGCCATCATTAACAATGGTCAGGTCAGCATTGTTAATAGACTCCCCCATGCCCCATCCCAGTTCCCTTTCATCACGGATGCGCAGCCTTTCTTCATCCATTAGACTGTCATCAGCCCTGCCCCGCGCCCTGATCCTTGCAAGCCTGTCCTCTGTGGATGACAGGACATTTATCAGCAGGAAATCGTTCCCGAACTCCTCCTTGAAAAGGTGTACCTCCTCGATGTTCCTTACCCCGTCCACCACAGCAGCACCACCTTCTGAGGCACGCAGTTTCGTAACACACCGCCTGGCAATGGCTGATAGTCCTTCCTCCTGCCTCAGTCTGGTACCGGTGCCGCCCAGGTTCTCGTCCGTCGGTTCAAGACCAAGCCTGTGGACCTCTTCACGTATCACATCGCCCATGTTCACTACCGGATAACCCAATTCCTTCGCAACAGCCGCCGCCTCACCCTTGCCCGATGCCGGCATACCCACAAAAGCTATTATCCTCATACTATCCTTTCTTCTCCATTCTCTATAGTCCGTATTCGTATGTCTTTGAGATTGACAGGTTTGATAGCTGTTACCATATCCAGCACTTCCTGCCTGCTGAATTTCTCAATATGTTTCAAATCCAGGGTATTATCGGATAGACCCTGCTGGATTGCATAGGTAAGGTTCCCGCTGTCACATTCATCCAGATACTGGCATATCTTCCTGACGTCTTCTGCACCAACAAGCCCCCTGAATATTGTGGTCCTGACCTCCAGTTCAATGCCTGCCCTGATGCATGTATCCAGGGTCCTGGCTGTGTTTTCTGCCGCCTTTGAACCTGCATCCACATTTAACCCGGTAACTACAGCGTATTGCTTTGGGTCGTCCAGTGGTGCTTTTACATCAAGGAACACCTTATCAAGCAGACCTTTGTCAAGCATTTCCTTTACCACATCCGCACCAAACCCATTGGTCTCAAGTCCCACAGCCAGTGACCTGGACCTGGCAAACCCGGCAAGGTCTATCAATGCATCCCTTTGCAGGGTCGGCTCACCTCCGCTGAACACTACCGCACTGATGAACGGTTTTGTTTTGGATATCTTTGACTTCATATCCTCAATATCCATCTCACTGCTTCCTGTGATATAGGCGTGGTTCTGGCAGTAGGGACACCTTAACTGGCAGCCCCTGAAAAATATTACCGAAACACTACGGCCATGCCAGTCCACAGTAGAGATCGGGATAAAATGTCCGAAATTAAATGTTTGCTGCATAGGCAGACAGGTATATTCATAACAAGATATATAACCATTACAAACGAAAACGCAGGACTATATATGAACATTGAGATCGACCCGGCTGTAAAGTATAAAGAAGGCACCAAGAGGGTATGTGGTCCAAAAGAAACCCTGGATAATATCACAGGCATACTGGATAAGGTGGGTGTTACCAGACTCGCCGATATCACTGACCTTGACCGTATAGGAATTCCAGTATTTTCTGCCATCCGGCCCAGTGCGGCCGAGGGTGCTGTTTCCATTTATAGCGGCAAAGGTGCCGATGATACCCAGGCCAGGATATCAGCCATCATGGAAAGTGTGGAGCGCTGCTGTGCAGAACAGCCAGATATAAGCAAAGACCTGGATGGTGAGGGTATCAAGCCCTCAATTGCCGATTCTTTTGAAAACCTCTCACAAAAGGTTAACACCATCAATCCACTTGATCTGCTGACAGCAGAGCCAGTCATTAAGAACACCAGGCTGGAATGGATGGTGGGCTATGACCTGCTGACAGAGGAGAACATCCTTGTACCGTCCAATGCCGTATACCATCCCTATAACCCCACAAACGGGGGCCACCAGTTGTTCCGCAGCAACACCAACGGCCTGGCAGCAGGGAACACTATGGAAGAGACAATACTGCACGGCCTGCTTGAGGTGATCGAACGGGACGCCCTCAGCATTGCCGAATATAATAAGAACCCGGGCCGTGAGATCATACTTACACCGGATGATGGTGTCGTATACAGCCTGCTGAAAAAATTCGAAGCTGCAGGTGTCATAGCAAAAGTATGGCTGCTGACCCATGATATCGGCCTGTACACAGTTGTTTGCGCCCTGGATGACCCGGTCCTGAAAGACCCTGCCCTGCTGGTCATGGGTGCGGGGTCACACCTGATACCTGAAATTGCGGTATCGAGGGCCCTGACAGAAGCAGCCCAGAGCAGGGTGGTGCAGATCCATGGTGCCAGGGAGGATACTGACAGGGAATCTGTGGTAAGGACCTTCGGGTACGATGCCATGAAACGGTTGAATCGCTACTGGTATATTGATTCTGCTGAGAAAGTATCCCTGTCCGACCTTGAGGATAGATCCGCTGATACCCCTGCTAAGGATATCCGGGCAACTGTGGAGATGCTGCGCGGCATAGTTCCTTATGCGGTCATAGTGGATATTTCCAGCACTTTATTGAACCTGCCAGTGGTAAGGGCAGTCCTGCCAACCTTTGAGCAGTATACGCTTGA
>CBDUUM010000167.1:0-3118 GCA_965370445.1 uncultured Methanosarcinales archaeon | reverse complement strand
AAGTGCGGGGGAAGGGATTCGAACCCTTGAACTCCTGCGAGAATAGATCTTGAGTCTATCACCTTTGGCCTGGCTTGGTTACCCCCGCACAGGGGAATGGTTATCTGTCCTGGAGCGTCTCAACCTCTTCAACTAACCTGCGGCCTGCCGCAATCTCATCAATACTATGGATTACGGCACCCAGCTCCTCTATGACCTCTTTGATCCGTTCATAATCCAGGTCATCACCCTCAATTGTGATTTTAACATTCTCGGTTTGCTGGTCCACTTCATAAAGGCTGAGGTTTACGCCACTGATGACTTCAAGTTCACTTAAGGCCCTGGCATACTCCAGCGTTAAAGGATAGTGCGGTTTCAATACATCTAAAACCAATCGTTTAATTCCGGCCACTTGTTTTCATCCATCCTGATAGTACAATATCCAATGAGGACAATAACTTATAACTCTTACGACATATTTCCCCCTATCTCCAACACAGCGGCCAAAAACTCCCATGTTCTTCAATTTAAGAATATGCTGAAGCAAAAATAGTTGAAACACGATTAGTATAATCATGTATCAACAAAACAGAAAAACCCACCTACCCGAACATAAGCCCCAATTACTGACTGCCAACTACTACTTACCCCATAACACAGCAGACCGGTCAGGCCAAAAACCAACCCTACGCATAAAGCGGTTCTGCAGAGCTTATTACTTCCTGCCTGAAACAATGACTGAGATCCGGTGATGTCCAAATATCCACACTGCACCCGAGAAGTACTGACAACTCAATCTTGATCTTACCTAATTTGATCAGCCCGGGTATACAGTTCGATTCGAATTCAACAAGCATATTGACATGATCAACCGGTATATCATTCCATTGACTGGGAGAATCAATAATCGACAGGACGCGAATATAATTCTTCTTGCAGAACTTTGAAAGCTCTATTTTGGGGATTTCAGTGGTAAATTTATTGTACATTAACACACTCCCGACAACATTGGAAATATTAAATTTACATTTATATAGTAATACATATTTTTTTTCTTCATTTAATTACTTAACTTCATGATATATATTATTTTTTATACGGTTTTGATAACATACAGTCACAGAGAGAAAAACGGCTTAACCCCGTGTAATAAAATCAGGCTTCATCTTAGCCCTGGCCAGCCTCGGCAGTTCTCCCCATACCGCAAACCGGTCATCCTTGATCACCATTGCACCCTGGATGGCCTTTACCTCCCTGACCACATCAAAGGCTACCTCAAGCTCACCCTCATCCGGCACAGCATTACCCAGCGCCGTAGCCGCCGCATCCGCCAGCGAGACATCCCCTGACACCACAAGGGCGGCATCGGCAGTCCCGAAACTGATAGACGGCCCCACCGTACCCGATGAAGTGCATATGCCCCGGATAGCGTCACCTGGCTGCACTTCAAGCCCCAGGTCCTTTATGGAAGAATTGCCGGCAAATATACCTATTAACAGGGGCCGGTCAGTAAAAAGCGCAATATCCCCTCCATTGTCCACAAAAGCATAAGTAGCTCCAGCCTCCACCATGGCCTCCACTGCCATCCATGCAATGGTCCCGGCCACAGCACCCATGGGCCCGATGCCTACTGACCTGCATGCCCCTGCCATCCTGCGGACTATATCAGGGGAAGAGTCCGGCACATCATAGGGTTCAAGAGTGATCCTGAAGAATGGGTCTGAACTGATATAACCCTCAAGGAGGCTTCGCTGTTTCCTGATTGCAGACCTGGCGATCTCGATATACTCTTCCTTATCAGCGCCCAGTGTTACGATAGTCTCTTTCAACCTGTAGTGAACCCGCAAAAAAGCATCACTTTCCTTGTTTATGCATATGAACTTCCATATGTTTATCTACCTTAAATATAATTCCTTAACCATGAAGGTAGTGCGGGACCCCATTCACGGTTATATCGAACTGGATGAACTGGCACTGGCAATTGTCGATACACCCCAGATGCAGCGGCTGCGCAGGATTCGACAGCTCGGCCTGTCACACCTGGTCTATCCGGGAGCCAACCATACCAGGTTCGAGCACTCCCTGGGTACGTATCACCTGACATGCCAGTTGCTTGAGCACATTGACCTCGACACACCCGATGAGATCAGGGTCGCTGCACTGCTGCACGATGTAGGCCACGGTCCATTCTCACATGTCACTGAAGACCTGCTCAGGCAATATACCAGACACGGGCATGATGAAATATCACACATACTCAGGCAGCCTGAACTTGCAGCCATCCTGGATGAGTTCTCGATCAAGCCGTCCAGTATCACCGACCACATAAAGGGTGAGACCCGGATCGGCAGTGTGCTAAACAGCGAGATTGATATGGACCGTATGGACTACCTGGTACGGGATGCCCATTATACTGGTGTGGCCTACGGCGTCATCGACCTGGAAAGACTCATTCATTCCCTGAACTTCCATGAGGGGAAATTCGTGATCGAACCAGGGGGCCTGCAAGCTTGTGAAAGCTTATTGGTGTCCAGGTTTTTCATGCACCCTACAGTATATTTCCATCATGTAAGCAGGATTGCAGAGACCATGTTGCTGCGAGCCTGCCAGGCTGCCATTTCCGAAGGGGCACTTGACACTGCCGGGCTGCAATCCATGGATGACGGCATGCTGGAAGCCCGGTTGATGGATGCCGGCGGTTATGCTACCGAGCTAATGGCCAGGATACGGGAACGTAAACTCTTCAAGCGCTCACTATATGCCAGCCTGGCATCGGTAAACATGGAAGTGGTAGAGCGTTACCGGAACAGCCCAAAACGACTTGAGCAGGAACTGGCAGAGGAAGCTGGCGTACCTGCCGGGTATGTGGTGGTAGACATACCCGGGATGCCGGATATGACTGAAATGAAGGCCAATATCGTGTTTAACGGCAGGATGGTCCGGCTGGACGAGGCATCACCCATAGTACGCAACCTGGAGCAGGCGCATATGGATAACTGGAGACTGGGGGTATATACACTGCCCGAATACAGGGAACAGGTCACCAGGACTGCCAGTGAGTTCTTCCAGGTTAAAACGGATACCAGGCAATTGAACTTCAGCGAGATGCTGGGCGATTGATTGTGGAACTGTCTATTTT
>CBDUUM010000166.1:0-3141 GCA_965370445.1 uncultured Methanosarcinales archaeon | reverse complement strand
TTCATATGTCCCAGTGCCGTGTCCCAGTAATGCCTGGCAGCCTCACGGATCGCCTTGATCTCATCAGGCTTCAACTCCCGCACCACCTTTCCTGGACTGCCTAAGATAAGACTGCCCGGTGGGAAGGTCTTGCCTTCTGTTATCAGCGTCCCGGCACCCACAAGACAACCGTCCCCCAGGGTTGCATTGTTCATCACAATCGACCCCATCCCGATCATACAGCCGTCACCGATTGTGCATCCGTGAAGTATGGCCCCATGGCCAACCACGCAGTATCCGCCTATCCTTGCAACATTGTCCGGCCCGGCATGCACAGTGCAGTTATCCTGTATATTTGTCCAGGGACCGATGCTAATGGGGCACGGGTCGCCCTTAACCACTGCATTGGACCAGATGCTTACATGGTCCCCAAGTTCAACGTCCCCGATAACCGCACCCAGCGGGTCGATATATATGGGGTCACCAAGTTTCGGGAACAATCCCTGATATTCCCTGATCCTGTCCTCCACTATTAGATCACCTCTACTTTTATCAAATTGGTAGGTCCTCCTGCCGGCATACTGGCAGTCACTACCAGCTGGTCCCCTTCCTTGAAACCAGTCTGGACAGCAGCCTCTTTCGCTCGTTTCATCATGACATTCATATCATCTGAATAATCAACTTCTACCTGCCTTACACCCCAAATAAGTGAAAGCTTCCTTAACGTTGCAGGGTTAGAACTCAAGGCTACAATAGGTATGGAAGGCCTGTACCTGGAAACCATGGTTGGAGTCCAGCCATGAGCGGTGGGTGTCATGATGGCGGCCGCATCCAATTGCCGGGCCACGAGGATTGCTGAATGGCTGATTGCCTCTGTAACCGAGATCCCTTCGGGAAGATCACGATTGGACATTGCTGTTTTGAATTCCTCTGATCTTTCAATCTTTAAGACAATCCTGGACATCATTTTCAGGGCACCTACCGGGAACCGTCCCACAGCCGTTTCTTCTGAAAGCATAACGGCATCGGTACCATCCAGTACGGCATTAGCAACATCTGCAGCCTCTGCCCGGGTCGGTCTGGGATTGTCTACCATACTCCTGAGCATCTGGGTTGCCGTGATCACAGGTTTACCTGCCCGGTTGCATTTCCTTATCAGCATTTTCTGTACACCAGGAACATTTTCAACTGGTATCTCCACACCAAGGTCACCGCGGGCAACCATGATGCCGTCTGCTGCATCAATAATCGTATTTATGTTGTCTAAGGCTTCGTGTTTTTCGATCTTTGCAATAACAGGGATCTGAACGCCTTTTTTTTCTAATATCTTTTTGACCTTGCGGATATCATCCGCACTTTTGACAAAAGACAGGGCAATAAAATCAACTTCTTCTTTTATCCCCATCTCCAGGTCCTTTCGGTCCTTAGCTGTCAGTGACGGTATCTCCAGGGTCCCTGACGGCAAATTAATACCTTTATGGGATGATAATTCACCACCAACTACCACCTCACATTTAATATCGCGTGAATCCGATTCCTTTACCTTAAGCTGGATGAGTCCATCGGATAACAGGATTGTATCTCCGGATTTCACTTCCTTTGGAAGGTTCAGGTAGGTTACCGAGGCTATATGCTCATCCCCGGCCACTTGCCTTCCGGTGAGGATGAACTCATTTCCTCTCTCAAGTTTGACGGCACCCGCCGGGAACTCTCCTAATCGGATCTTTGGACCGCTCAGGTCTTGAAGAATCGCTGTATGGCTTTTTGTGTGGTCTGAAATTTCCCTTATCCTGTGGATTGTTTCACTATGCTCTTCATGGGTGCCGTGGGAGAAGTTCAGCCTGGCCACATTCATTCCGGCCCCGATAAGTTGTTTGAGCTTAGTGTCACTACTGCTTGCCGGTCCGATGGTACATACGATCTTTGTACTTCTGATAATATCACCCTTCTATTCTTTCAATAATGATTCCACTGCCATCTCGATACTCTGGCGCGAGTTGTGCCCCGGCACCCAGCCCAGCGCCTTTATTTCCTCAATGGACAGCAGCATGAACTTCACGTCT
Organism: uncultured Methanosarcinales archaeon; assembly: GCA_965370445.1. Lineage (GTDB taxonomy): Archaea > Halobacteriota > Methanosarcinia > Methanosarcinales > Methanocomedenaceae > Methanocomedens_A. The sequence continues at coordinate 1,099 of CBDUUM010000166.1, read as the reverse complement.
CCTTTCCAGCCTGCACCGCCGTCCACCCCGCCTGTGAACCTGTACTCCACATCACTATAACCCATCTTTTGGGTAACGATATCTGCAATGCCTACCACGTCGATAGCATCCTCGGACCCGATATTGAAAATATTAACTGTATCGTCAGAATGTTCCACCCCGAACGTCATGGCATCCACACAGTCACCCACATCCAGGTACGATTTCTTCTGCCTGCCCGAACCCAGTATCTCCAGGGTGAACGGGTCCACCCGCAGTTTGTTGATGAAGTCCACAAGTACACCGTGGGAGCCCCTGCTGCCTACAATGTTGGCAAAACGGTAGAGCCATGCTTTCATGTTAAAAGTATGACAGTACGAGGATATCAATGCCTCACATGCCAGTTTCGATGCGCCGTACAGGGATATTGGTACCTGGGGTCCGTAATCCTCTGGTGTGGGCATTATGCTGGCAGCCCCGTACACTGTGGATGTGGATGTAAATACTAACTGGGCGGTCCCTGTCAGTCTCATGGCTTCAAGCAGGTTGTAAGTGGCAAGGATGTTCTGCTCCAGGTGCACCTTTGTGTCTTCTGCCCCCAGTCTCACATCAGGGTTGGCGGCAAGGTGGAACACCATATCAATGCCATCAAGGGCAGAGGTGAAGGTGCCGGGTTCTGTCAAGTCGGCCTCGATTAATTTGAAATTAGCATTATCCATGTGATGTTGAATGAATTCCATTCTGCCGGAACTCAGGTTATCAAGTACAGTGACCCTGTTTTTTTTTATGAGAGAATCTACAACGTGGCTGCCGATAAAGCCTGCGCCGCCGGTTATTAGTATATGTTTATTGGTTAATTTCATGGTATTAGTTACCAGTTATGCGGGAATATTCATTAACTTTATTGAATCGCACTTTCCGCAGGTAAATTCCAAAAGTGAATCTTTTTAATCAACTTCCTCCATTTCATCAGTAAAAACTCATCTGAGGGGATGAACAACTGATGGACATAACAACTACAACACTATCTCATTTAGGATTGGTTAGCGGAACGTTTGACGAACTTTGTATTTCAGACTTAATAGATGCCAACATCCCAAAAAGTCGAAATCACAATTTA
>CBDUUM010000165.1:0-3153 GCA_965370445.1 uncultured Methanosarcinales archaeon | reverse complement strand
AAGCAGTTTTGTCCTGACCTCATCAGCAATATGCGACTCCCAGTCCAGGACAAGGTCCAGTATCCGCTCATCTTTGATCAGCACGATAGCCTTGATCTTTTCTTCTACATCCAGGTCAAGTTCCTTTCGCATATCCTGCAGCCGCCTGATAACCTCGCGGGTATATCCTTCAGATTCGATATCCCTTGTCAGCATGGCGTCCACGTACACCAGGCCGCCGGAGAACTCGGCAGATGCAATATGTTCGGGTATGGTCTCATTGAAACCGACCATCTCTGATGTTATTGCAACAGTTTCCCCTGCTATTTCCAGCTCATACTTTCCAGAATCCACGAGTGCATCCCGCATTGATATGACATCGGCTGAACCAATGGCTGCGGTGACCTTACCCGCATCGCCTTTGAATACAGGGCCAATGGCCTTTGGCTGTGGCAGAGCTTCCAGTCCCAGTTCGTCCCAGGTCTCATCACTGCCAAGGATCATTATTTCCTTGCTGTTTGTCTGCTCAAGCAGCACTGACATCAAGGTTTCCACAGCCTGTGCTACCTGCTCATTTTCGGGGGCTACCACAATCTTGCGCACCGGCCACCTGAGCTTACGCTTAACCTTTTGCCTGGCATTGGATGCAGCTTCTACTATATTACGGACCGTGTCCATCTGCTTCTCAAGTTCAATATCCACCAGGGCATCCTCCACTACCGGCCAGTCACACATATGTATTGACTCCGGGCTGCCCGGGTCAAGGTTGTGCACCAGGTTCTGGTATATAGATTCTGCCAGGTGGGGCATAAACGGAGCCATAACCTTGGCAATCTTAACCAGTACATCGTACATCACCCGGTAGGCAGCCAGCTTGTCAGGGTCATCCCCTTCAGTCCATGTCCTGGGCCTGATCAACTGGACATACCACCTGGACAGGTCCTCCAGTATAAAATCCGATATGGGCCGGGTGGCCCTGTGAAGATTGTACTGGTCCATTGCTTCGTTCACATTAAGTATAAGTGAATTCAACCGGCTCAGTATCCAGCGGTCCTCGGGTCTTAGATGAGACTTTACCGAATCATAGGTTACAACCGAGGGGTCAAAGTTGTCCAGTGCCATATAGGGCAGTGGGAACCGGTACACGTTCCAGAAGATGTTGACCATCCTGTTGATCGTGCTGACCTCGTCCCAGTTGAATTTAAGGTCCTCCCAGGGCGCATTTGATGAGAGTACATAGAACCGGAGGGAATCGGCGCCGAATTTTTCAACAACTTCTTCGGGCGACACGACGTTACCCAGGCTCTTGCTCATCTTCTTGCCTGCCTCGTCCAGCGTGAACCCGTGCATTAGCACGCTCTTGTACGGGGCCCTGCCAAAAGCTATCATACTTGCACCCAGCTGCGAGTAGAACCAACCCCTGGTCTGGTCGTGCCCTTCAGTGATAAAATCAGCAGGCCAGAGTTTGTCAAAATCTTCATGCTCCCGCGGGTAGTTCAATGTGGCCCAGGAGGCCACGGCAGAATCGAACCAGACATCAAAGACATCAGGCACTCTTTTCATATTCCCGCCGCATTTGCATGTAATAGTAATATTATCCACGCTGGGCCTGTGAAGGTCCATGTCACCTTTCAGGTTTGAGCGCTCCTGCAATTCTTCCATTGTACCTATAACCTCTTCTGCGGTGCACTCATCACAAATCCAGATGGGCAGGGGTATACCCCAGTATCGCTGCCGGCTGATGCACCAGTCACGTGCGCCCGATACCCAGTCAGCAAACCTGGCAGAACCGGCCCAGTCCGGGTACCATGCCACTTTCTTGATCTCGCTTAACATCTCATCCTTGATATCCGATACCTTCAGGAACCACTGCTTGGTGGCGAGATAAATAATAGGGGTCTTGCACCGCCAGCAGTGACCATACCTGTGACTGACCATGCCTTTTTGGAGCAGGTTCCCTCTTTCTTCCAGGTCATTAAGGATAAGCTCGTCAACTTCCTTGACATATTTACCTTCATATTCTCCTGCATCGGATGTGTACCTGCCGTCCGGACCCACCGGACAGAAAATGGGCAGCTCATGCTCCACACCCAGCATAAAATCATCCATGCCATGTCCTGGTGCTATATGAACGATCCCTGTATTTTCTGCTGTGACGAAATCCGCCATGTAAACATTATGATCAAATCCGGCCTGGGCCGGGACCTTGTCAGATAACGGGTTCTCATATGAAAGTTCAAGCAGGTCTTCCCCGAGCATCCGGTCCAGTATCTCAAAGTCTGTATAACGTCCCTGTTTCAGTACATGCTCAACCAAACTTGTTGCTACATAGAGTACTTCGCTGCCATCTTTGCCATCCTTCCATGCCCTGATCTTACTGTATTCAAAACCAGGGTGGACAGCTACTGCAATATTTGCAGGAATGGTCCAGGGCGTGGTGGTCCAGATAACGATATATGTATTCTCTTCACCCTTTACTTTAAACTTAATATAGACCGAAGGGTCCTCTTCATCCCAGTATTCCACTTCACTGTCTGCAATTGCGGTCTCACACCTGGGGCACCAGTTGACCACCCGTTTGCCCCGTTCCAGCAGGCCTTTATCATGGCCCTGTTTCAGGGTCCACCAGGCCGCCTCAATGTATTCATCCTTCAGGGTCATGTAGGGGTCTTCCCAGTCCAGCCACACTCCCAGGTCCTTGAACTGCTGGGTCATCTCATCTTTATGCTGGATAGCGAACTCCTTGCATTTGGCTATAAATTGGTCTACTCCGTACTCCTCAATATCCTTCTTGGACTTGAAACCAAGCATTTCTTCAACTTTTACTTCGATGGGAAGGCCGTGCATGTCCCAACCTGCCCGGTCCCTGACATGGAAGTTATTCATGGATTTGTACCGCAGGATTGAATCTTTTATGATCTTGTTCCATGCAGTGCCGAGGTGGATGTGCCCTGTGGTATAGGGCGGTCCGTCTACAAAATAGAAGTCTGTACTGCCGGCTCTGAGCTGTCTGGACCTGGGATAGGCATTGATGGAATCCCAGAAATTGCGGATATCCTTTTCCAGGGTTTTTGGTTCATACTTGTTGGTGATTTCCCGTATCATTCCCGATTCTCCGGATAAAATGGATTAAAATGAATGTATGGAGTAGGTAGTAATTATAATTTGAGTTAA
>CBDUUM010000164.1:0-3206 GCA_965370445.1 uncultured Methanosarcinales archaeon | reverse complement strand
GGTGTTTCATACACACCACAATGCCGTCCAAGATGGCACGGGTCGTGATATGTGATGATCTTATTATCAAAGGACTTCTTCCATTCGATCTTACCCTGCTGGATAAGGTCTGCAAGCAGATCAGCCACATGTACTACTTCAAAGTTGGGTTTTCTACCCAGTTGTTTTGGCCAGTCTATAGTTGCAACCCTGTAGCAACCTGCACATGCGAACATCACCTGCTTGACTCCCCTTGCCTCCAGTGCTTCCACATTATGTTTGGCGTTTATATAAGGGACATCACCTTTATGGGGCTGACCTGTTCTTATAATTGCAGAAGAACAGCACGTTTCCTCTTCTCCCAGATATATAAATGGAACGCCCAGGTGGTTTAAGACCCTGGCTGTACAGACTCCAAGTACCTGCTGGTTAAATCCTGCAGTACATCCTGCAAAATAAGCCACATCTGCCTCTTCGGCGATCTCAACATCATCAGGTATCCAATCCAGTCTTTGTTTCTGTTCTTTCATATACGGATTACGATACTCACCAATAAGCTTGGGGAACATGACAGTCTTTCCGTACGGACCATTGTCCCTCATGACGAGCTGCTGTCTGGTGGCTTCATACATATCAACTGTATTTATACCGGCCGGACATACCGAAGCGCAAACCCCACATGTACTGCAGTGGAAAAAGGCATCTGAGAAATCCTGGATGTCATCCTCATCGAGCTTTTTCGGTCCGAATAATTTTGCTTTTAAGCCATAACTCTGGCCCATAAATTCCCTGAACCGGCTGATCTTGTTCATCGGGGAATATTTCCGGTCGCCATCCATTGCAGCCAGGGCAGGACACCATTTATCACATTCTCCACATCTGGTGCAGGCATCGTACTGCATCATAAAAGTAGGACTGATTACATCAGTCTTGATGAATGGCTCTCCTTTTGGAATTACAGGTCTGGGTTTTTCTTCATCTGCCATGTTACTCTCCTCCGCCATTAACAAGAATGACCATTGGTGCTGCTAACATATGCATATACTTGCTGTACGGAATATATGCAATACAAAACAGCAGTGAAATTGCCACATGGAACAGTGCAAAAATTTCGGCTAATGCTACATTGCCGCCCAGGAAAGTCCATGCACCTGATGCCATGGCATCAGGTCTGAAACCTTCTGCCATAAAACCTGTTATTGTGATTACTAATGTACCCAGAACAAGTACCCAGTCAAACATTTGAGTGCGTTTGACAACATCTGAAATTGCCAGGCGTCTTGCAATCGCAATTAAAAGTCCTATTAACAGCATATATCCAAGTACTTCATTACCAAAGTCAAGGCTGTCTCTTATTTCCACCAGGTTGATTTCCATTCCAATCACATGCAGCCATTCAAATGCTGCAAAGATCATTGAAAAAATGAACATACCAATCCATCCTACAAATATCATCATGTGCATCACCCATCTAAACGGGCTGCGTCTGAGTATTCTGCGCTGCAGTAAGATATCCAGTATAATTGTGCTTAAAAGGCTTTGCCTTTTATGGTGTCCCAATTTTTCATGGTTAATAGATTTTAAAAAGGTTTTCAAGAAATGAGACGCACTTCCGCCGCCCCATTTTTGCATATTTATATACATTCCTAATAAAAATATTAGAATTGCGACCATTGCAATGCCAAGCATTATGAAAAATGCAGGAATTCCAAAAGTGTCTGTAATTCCAGAATAATAAACAAATTCGTCACTCATTAAATATTTTCCTCCTCAAGGTGAAATTCCTAATTAATTTTATCAAATTAACAAGCAGAATCTATATTAATGATTCTTTGCAAGTCGAATTATCTTGGTATCTAACTTATATAAGTTTTGCGTATTTTTTTTTTAACAATATTATGGCAATAGCTATTTTTATATTGAAAGAAATATTATAATCCCCTGGATTGTGTAAAAGCTATTATAAGATATGCCAGCTATAAGATTTTAACAGAGGTAAAATGAGTTTTAGAAATTTCATTGAACAACTAAGGTCAGACCAGTCACTACATGAGATCAATGATAGTTGTTCTCCTTATCTGGAAGTATCAGGATTAGCACACAAAATAAAAGGTCCCGTTCTTTTTAATGATGTGATGGGGCATAAAATAGTAATAAATATTATCGCAAACCGACAGTATATGGCAGCAGCACTGGGAACTACACCCGAAAAAATGGTTCATTACCTCGCAGAAAAAGAACCTGATGGTGAAGTGGTACTGGTAGATAACACCCCTTCAACAGAGGTCATAGAACCTGAAGTAGACCTTGGCAAGCTCCCGATACTGACATATTTCAAAAAAGACGGCGGACCTTATATCACAGCCGGAGTAGTAGTGTCAGAATACGGCGGCATGTGCAATGCATCCATCCATAGATTAATGGTAACGGGCAAAGATACTTTAGTAGGTCGTCTTGTAGAGAACCGTCATACATATAATCTTCAAAAGGCTGCATCCCAGGCAGGTGAGCGGCTGCCCATTGCAATAGTTATAGGCATAGATCCTGTTATACTTCTGGCAACCACCACAAGAGTACCTGAAGGTAAGGAATTCCAGTATGCTGGGGCACTACTGGACCAGCCTGTCGAGCTATTCAAACTTGATAACGGCGTCAGTATCCCGCATGCCGAATGGGTGCTGGAAGGATATATTGAACCTGACACCACTGTAGATGAAGGCCCGTTTGTAGATATCACAGATACCATAGACATCATCAGGCAGCAACCGCTGATCCGGATCACAAAAGTCATGCACCGCCGTGACCCCGTCTACCACGCCATCATGCCCGCAGGAGGCGAACACAAGATGCTCATGGGCATACCTTATGAACCCCTGATCCTGAAAGGAGTGAAGGAGGTTTGTGATGCCAGCAACGTAGTGCTGACCGAAGGTGGTTGCTCATATCTGCATGCCATTGTCCGGATACACAAGACTGCAGACAACGACGGGCGAAAGGCTATCGATGCAGCATTCTCGGCACATAAAAGCTTGAAGCATGTAGTGGTGGTGGATGATGATATTGACATTTTCAACCTGTCTGATGTGGAATATGCCATAGCAACAAGGTTCAGGGCAGACAAAGACCTGGTCGTGTACCCTAACGTACGGGGCAGCAGCCTTGACCCCATGTGTTCTTCCAACGGGAATACTGCCAAGATGGGGCTTGACGCAACCATGATACTGGGA
>CBDUUM010000163.1:0-3215 GCA_965370445.1 uncultured Methanosarcinales archaeon | reverse complement strand
AAAAGCAAGGGTATTTGGAAGTACTATTTTTCCATAAGCACACATTCATCACATCTGTTCTTCCCGCAATACTGTTTACCATATTCCACTATCAGGGCATGGTATTCTTTGAACATCTCTGTATCGTGTTCCAGTTCAGACTCGAACTTCTCCTGGAGCGAACGGTAGCTGCCGCTTAACCCCAGGCATCCCAGTATCCTGCGGGTATAGGCATCGATCACGAACTTGGGCTTGTTGGCAGCATAAAGTATAATGCTATCAGCGGTTTCCTCCCCCACACCATCCAGTTCCAGCAGGTCCTTTCGCAGGTCTTCCACAGGCCTGTCGTACATGGCATCACCATGCAAGGAAAAATATCGGGCCAGGTTCTTGAGCCGCTTTGCTTTCTGGCGGTAGAAGCCTGTACACTTGATTAGTTTTTCGAGTTCCAGGGTATCTACACCGGCAAGCCGATCCGAGTCAAGCAGGGAATGCGCTTTCAGGTTCGAGATGGCCTGCTCTACATTACTCCACCGGGTCTGCTGGGTCAGTAGTGCTCCAACTACCACTTCAAAGGGTGTATCGGCAGGCCACCAGTGCTGGTGTCCCAGTACGGATAGTAGTTTTTCATATATCAGACGCATTTTGTATCTATTGTATCCTATTTCAGTTTGTGGTAACTGGTTTGGTGATAGATAAATCTGTGTCCACTTTCCAGATATAAAAAATGAAAAAAATAATATTTACAGACTTCACAGACTGTGAATTATATCCACAACCCCTATTGCAGCGATTGCATTACCCTTTTCATCTTTGATAGTGGTCACCCTTACAGGAGTACCTGAGTAGTCTCCACTTTTCGGGATTGTTGTAATTGTTGAATTTTTCTTAAGAGCCTCTTCAAGTACAGGTCCTGAATAATCATTATCCAGCACTCTGCCTGTTTCGATCCGTACGCCGCGTTTATTCAGCGTCCGCATAGTAACCGGAAGTCCAATAACTGCTTCATGGATTGCCATTGCTATTGGTGCGATCTGTCTACTGGTTGAATCAGCACTTATTTCTATATCAGGATATGCCATTGTCTTTCACTCCATATCTAATAATTTCTAATACCTGAATTTCAGGCCTTGAGTAACATTTACAATTCCAATCGCTGCAACCGCATTGCCATCTTCATCATTAACAGTAGATACTACTACTGGAATGTCTTTATAGGCACCTGATTTTGGTGCGGTTTTAATTGTTGAGTTTGTCTCAAGAGCCATTTCAAGTATAGGGCCTGAATAATTATTATCCACTATTTTCCCCATTTCAATTCTTACACCTTTTTTGTTCAACGTCCGCATAGTAACCGGAAGTCCTGCCACCATATTATGAATTGCCATTGCTATTGGTGTGATTTCTTTACTTGTGGAATCGGCTGAAACCTTTATTGTGGGAAGTTCCATTTTAGTTCACTCCGGATATTCTATGATTAATTTATTACTTTAACTATAAAATGTTGACGTATTGTACATATAAAACTTTTTATAAATATATTTTTGGAAGACACTGTGCTCCGCCTGTTGTGATGTTTGATCGAAGTCGGCGCGCTTCTTCTCGCTCGCAGTAGGAGAGCGGAGTGGCGGCGGGGAGTGTAGAAAGGAATGAGGGCTGGATTTCTGCATAAATTAACTGTAGATGGATGCAGATACGTGCAGACAAGGGTTAACACGGATTTTAATTCTAATCACACATCAATAAGTTCGTAAAATCAAATTTCCTTGCAATATCTGCGTTCATCTGCGGTTTCATATCTTACATAAGATACATATTTCAACAACCTTACCGTAGCCCACACTACACTTGGCACTCCCCGAAACAGTATTCCTTCTTATCCGTAGATATTCAAAAAGCATTTTCTCCCTATTCTTATCACTCAACAAAATTTCGTCTCTTCCATCTTTCTGACTTTCAGTAGTCTGGAAAGACTAAAAGTATCTGATATGATACCTGTACCCCTGCTCCACCAAAAAGAGCTGGCGATTGGTCCCGAAGGTTTGTTCAGTGGTACCTTTCGAGACCAGTGTATAGAAATGAGAGGTCTGCTCTTTGGGTCGAAGAATGCGCCCCAATCGCTGTGCTTCCTCCTGACGCGAACCAAATGTACCCGATATCTGGATCATGACACTGGCATCAGGCAGGTCCACGGCAAAGTTTGCGACCTTGGATACCACAAGTATATTGATGCGTCCCTGTCTGAGATCATCATAAAGTTTCTCCCTCTCATCATGCCTGGTCTTACCTGTGATAATCGGCAGGTCCAATGATCTGGCAAGCTTCTCCAACTGCGAAATGTACTGGCCAATGATCAGGATGCTCTCACCTGTATGGTTCTCAAGCAGTTCACACACAAGCTCTTTTTTGCGCTGGTTCTCTGCCGCAATTCGAAACTTAGCGCGTTTATCAGCATGAGCATACGTAAGCTCTTCTTCAGGCGAAAGAGTGACGCGATACTCGGTACAGATAGCTTCCGCAATATAGCCGCGACTCTCAAGCGTCTTCCACGGGACATCATATCGCTTGGGACCGATCAGTGCAAAGACATCATCCTCTTTACCATCTTCGCGCACCAGTGTTGCAGTCAGCCCAAGTCGCCGTCTGGCTTGAATTGCTGTCGTTGCACGAAATACCGGAGCCGGAAGCATGTGTACCTCATCATAAATAATGAGCCCCCAGTTATGCTCGGTAAAGATATCCAGGTTATGCAGCGGTTCGTCTTTTGTGCGGCGATGTGTCAACATCTGGTATGTGGTGATCGTGATAGGCTTGATCTCTTTGACACGACCCGTAAACTCGCCAATATCCGAACCTTCAATGTAGGTCTTGGAGAGAAGTTCATCGCGCCATTGCCGGACCGAGACATTATTGGTGGTGATGATCAGGGTCTGGGTTGATATCTGGGCCATAGTCCCAAGTCCTATAATCGTTTTACCTGAACCGCAGGGAAGAACGATCACTCCACTGCCCCCGGTCTTTTGTCCCGCACAATAAAACATATCTGCGGCATCTTTTTGATAATCGCGCATCGCAAAAGAGTTTCCGTTAAGGTCAATGCTGCGCAAAGTAAGATCGAACCGTTCTCCATCCAGATATCCGCACAAGTCTTTGACAGGGTAGCCTGCCTTTATCAATGCGTGCTTAAGATCACCGCGTTTGGCCTGCGGTATGAAAAGTCCGGGGAGACCGTCATT
>CBDUUM010000162.1:0-3247 GCA_965370445.1 uncultured Methanosarcinales archaeon | reverse complement strand
ACAGAACCTCGACCAGGGCATGGCCAGATACAACCAGGGGACCGCTTGTCCAGCCTTTCTTCAGGGATGTCTCGATAGTAGCAAAAAGCATTGGCCCGGGTACAAGCGCACCCGTCAGTCCGACACTGAAACCAATGCCCAGCATTGTTAGTATTTCCAACATTACCCGAAATCCGGTAAAAAAAGCCTATTTCCCGGATTTGAATGCCATGATCTCGTGGTTGATATGATCAAGGGTCTTCATAAGCCTTTTATGAAGCGGTGAATCATCTTCACAAAATGACAGATTAACCTCTATGGCCTCCTTATTACCATAGAGGCGCTGAAGTACCATTTCCTTCTCTATCTGTGCCTCTATAATTGAATCCTTGATAAGTATTTTATCCACGATACCAACATCCGGGATTGGACAGGCATTAAAAAATGCCCATCCTCACAGTATTATCTCAATATCTAATTGTTCTGCCAGTTCCTTATACCTATTCCGGATAGTAACTTCCGTGACACCGGCCACCTCTGCCACTTCCCGCTGGGTCCTGCGCTCGCCGCACAGGATACTTGAAATATAGATAGCTGCCGCAGCCACACCCGTAGGTCCGCGCCCGGAGGTGAGTTCCTTCTCTGCCGCCTGCCTCAGTATCTCCACACCTTTGGACTGCACCTCACCGTGCAGGTTCAGGCCAGAGCAGAACCTTGGGATATAGTCAATGGGTGACGTGGGCATGAGTTTCAGGCCCAGTTCCCTGGAAATGAACCGGTATGTACGGCCAATCTCCTTGCGGCTGACCCTGGATACTTCAGCGATCTCGTCCAGCGTCCTTGGTACATTACACTGCCTGCAGGCTGCATACAGTGCAGAAGCTGCCACACCCTCAATACTCCTGCCCCTGATCAGGTTCATGTCAACAGCCTTGCGGTAGACCACAGCCGCAGTTTCCCGCACATTCCGGGACAGGCCCAGTGCACTGGCCATCCTGTCCAGTTCTGATAATGCAAAGGCTAAATTCCTCTCAGTAGCATTGCTGACCCTGATACGGCGCTGCCATTTTCGCAGCCTGTACAACTGGGCCCTGCTCTTGGATGATATGGATTTACCGTAAGAATCGCGGTTACGCCAGTCAATCATGGTTGACAATCCCTTGTCGTGAATGGTATAGGTCATGGGTGCGCCTACCCTGCTTCTCTTCATACGTTGGTCATGGTCGAACGCTCTCCATTCGGGTCCCTGGTCAATGAACTCTGAATCGACAACAAGACCGCACTCGTTACACACAAGTTCCGCCCGTTCATAATCCTGTACCAGACTGCGGCTGCCGCACTCGGGACATTCCACAGTAGGCTTCTCGAATGCTCCGACCTTTTCCTTTTCTTTTCTGAGCTTAATACTCTCACGTATTTTACTTCTCTCAGACTTCTCAATCTCTCTTTCCTTTTCTAATTCAGGCATTTATTACTAATCCCTCTGCTTCAATCTTATTGTTAATCTAATATTATCATCCATGTGAAAAACTGCAACTACTTTGCAATTATTTCACATATACGTGCTTGCCTTTGAAACCCCTCAGGTTTTCTCCGGCCACATTCTTTAAAACCCTTACCGAAAAATACGGTTGGTCTACAGGTCCGAACACATCATTGACCTTTCCGATCTTTGTTTTTCTCCTGTCAAAAACCAGGTTATTTATCCTGAATAACTTCTTGTTACCAGCCTTATTTGATTTATCCCCTCTGACGATCAAGTTTTTATGACTTGAAGTATGTAAAACCGTTCCTAATATTTTCAATAATGCACCTCAATAAAAGTAATATAAATACACCAGTGATATTATATAAAGATATCGCAAGTGCTTTATTTAATTGGTATTTATCAGATTTAAAGGTTTTGAGAATAATACCTCTTGTGCATGTTTTTCACTTAACCCCGCACCCATGGCGATATTAAGCGCCTCTTCATCAGTGACCAGATCATCGGGCGAATGGGAATCGGTACAAACTATCATATCTGCCCCAACCTCCTGGGCTATTCTTACCACATGACCATTGGTCCGGTTATGCCCGCAGCGCGCGGTGATCTCAAGACACACACCCGTTTCTGCTGCAAGTATAGCATCCTCCTTTGAGATCAATCCCGGGTGCGCCAGTATATCGGCCCCTGCCTCGATGGCAGCCCTGTTCGTCCCTGGCATCACAGGCTCGGCAAGTGTTTCCCCGTGTACCACGACTATCTCAGAGCCCAGCTCACGCGCAAGATCAACCAATGCCGGTATCTTCTGCGGGGGCACATGGGTTATCTCAACCCCTGCAAGTACGCGGATATCCCAGACCTCTTCAAGGTACTTGGCCTTCCTGATCCCGTCAAGTACATACTCGATATTTGTGAAATCCACATGGTCCGTAATAGCAATGGCAGTATAACCGTGGACCACGGCCCTGCGGACAAGTTCGCTTGGAAGTAGTTCACCGTCACTGAATATTGAATGGGTATGAAGGTCTATCATTATCATTTCCATTTATATCATGATTCATTTTATACTTATCGTAAAAGCATTAGAAAAACTTTTGAATCAGTAAAATCACTTATAAGTTATGACTGGCCCGCTGGACAGAAAACGTTTCACCCTGATAGTGGGTATCGTGGTTATAGCAGTTGCTCTTTTAATCATATATCTTTCATGGGTATTCGTAAATGTGATCATATTGAGTATATTCGGCGCATTTGTACTGCGGCCCCTGGATAAGAAGCTTCAGAAAATTACCAATATCAAGAACCGGCGAATAACAGCAATATTAACTATCACCATCGTGGCATTGATTTTTTCAGGCGTGTTCCTGAACATCATATTCATCCTGGGCTCGGAACTGGCAAAATTCCAGCCTGATGTCCTGCAAACCGACGTGAATATGCTGATCGATTATGTTATGGAACTGATCGGCAAGTACATCCCGGACACCATACAGGAAAACATGAAATCCAATCTTTCAAGTTCGGCATCTTCCGCCATACTGTTCGTAGTCAGCAATGTTCAGCGTGTTGTATTGAATTTCATATCCAATATAGCGATCTTTGCCATGCAACTGGCTGTGGTGGTATTTTTACTTTATTACCTGCTCATTGACGGCGAAAATATAGTTGAGACATTCATTGATATCCTGCCTTCCAACAGGGTAGAGATCGTAAAGGAATTCCTGCATCACCTGGGCAGTATATACAACAGCCTTTTCAATGTTTACCTGATCGTTTGCGTGC
>CBDUUM010000161.1:0-3330 GCA_965370445.1 uncultured Methanosarcinales archaeon | reverse complement strand
ACTGGAAGGAATTTGCGCTTAAGGGAATAGACCTTGAAGTGCAGGATGGTGAATATTTCGTAATACTTGGTCCCACCGGTGCCGGAAAAACGCTCCTGCTCGAACTTATCGCCGGATTTCATGCACCAGATAGCGGTGAGATATTTATTAATGAAAAAAACGTCACAATACTGTCTCCTGAAAAGCGCAATATCGGTTTTGTATACCAGAACTATTCCCTTTTTCCACACATGAATGTCAGGAAGAATATCGAGTTCGGACTGCGCATGAGAGGTATCAGGGACGGGAGCAAGGTTGAGAAGATGGCCGGGAACCTGAACATCTCACACCTTCTGCACAGATATCCGCTGACACTTTCAGGGGGTGAACAGCAGCGGGTTGCGCTTGCGCGCGTGCTTCTTATTGAACCGGATGTGCTGCTGCTGGATGAGCCGCTGAGCGCCCTTGACCCTGGAACCCAGGATACGACCAGGCGATTGCTGAAAAAAATACACAGCATGTCCGACCTGATGGTAATCCATGTTACGCATAACCAGACTGAAGCACAGATACTGGCTGATCGCATCGCAGTTATGATGGACGGTAAGATCGTACAGGTTGCAGCAGCAAATGAGGTGTTTGACAGACCGCTCAATGACCGGATCGCACATTTTATGGGGGTTGAAAATGTGCTGAAAGGAACAGTCACTTCCAACAATGAAGGACTTACCAGTATTGCCCTGGACAGTTGTGAGATAGAGGCGGTGTCCGGGTGTGCGGTTGGTGAAAAAGTCCATGCGTGCCTGCGACCTGAGAATGTGACAATTAGTGTAGTGCCTGTTAAAAGCAGTGCCAGGAATGCGTTTGAAGGGAATGTGATCGAAATTGAGCCGATGGGTGCGCTTTTAAGGGTAAAGGTGGACTGCAGCTTTGTGGTAAATGCGTTAATAACAAAACAATCGGCACTGGAGTTGGGACTTGGGCTGGGTAAACGTGTGACCGTGTCATTTAAAGCAACTGCCGTTCATGTAGTTTAAGCTGCAATAAATAATGTGATAAACGATGATACCTAAAACAAAGCTGTGGCTGACCAAAGATGGTAAAACATTGATGGGCAAAGGAAAGGCTGCACTTTTATATGCCATCGATGAAGAAGGTTCGTTGAACAAAGCATGCAAGAAGGTCAATATCTCATACAAACATGCATGGCTTATGTTGAAGAATATTGAGAAAAATGCCGGGAAGGAGATTGTTAAGACTGTTCGCGGCGGAAAGGACCAGGGTTCGTTTTTAACAGATTATGCAAGAGAGTTGCTTAAGGAGTACGAATCGCAGAAGAACATTATCAGTGAAACTGTGGATGATGAGACGTTCTGGGAAGGGGTGGGACTGAAGATCACGGCTCGCAACCAGATTCCAGGGGAGGTTATCGATGTTGAGGAAGGGGATGTAATCTCTAAGGTTAGGATATTGATCGAGCCTGTCGTGGTAACTTCATTGGTAACAAAGGAAGCCGTGGATAAGCTGGATATTAAAAAAGGTGATGAGGTATATGCGGTCGTCAAATCTACTGAAGTGATGATCGGGAAAAAGTGAATGTGTTCATAACGTTGTAGTGTCGAGTCAACCATACAATATCACTAGATATATAATCTGACACTGTCCCATTTTCCAGTTATTTTCAAGACGCTGATACACTCATCTCCTGCGGAGTTGAGTGCCTGCTACGCCCGAAGGGCGTGCAGGTCACGCAGATTAACGCTGATTTAAGGTTGCATCTGCGTTAATCAGCGTAAATCTGCGTCTAATATAATTGTTGAAATTATTTGATTTTGGAATTATGCCATATGATCTATGCCCTTCGTAATCCGACACTTGTAAGTTGACTTGACAGTAGGAACATAACGATATTGTTATTCATCGCCAGGCATTAAAAAAATACATAAAAATTAAATACTTTAAACACGATTATGCTAATTGTGTTTAAAGTATTTGTAAACAGGAATGATGAATTCAACTATCTTGATTCTGCATACCGCTCAGACAGGAGTGAATTCATAGTAATATATGGGAGAAGAAGGATCGGGAAAACAGAACTCCTGAGGGAATTTATCAAGGACAAGAACGCCGTCTATTTCCTTGCAGACGAAAGAAGCGACCAGGATAATCTTTCAGACTTCAGGACACTTGTGGGAGGGGGTATTGGCAATGAACTTTTAAGTGCCTCCAATCTTGATTGGGGCGATACCCTGAAGGAAGTGTCAAAAAACGAGAAAAGACTTGTCATTGTAATTGACGAGTATCCATACCTGATAAGCGGCAATAAATCGATTCCCTCTATTTTCCAGAAAGCATGGGACCTTTATCTTAACGATTCAAATGTAATGCTTATCCTGTGCGGTTCATCAATAAGCATGATGGAGCAGCATGTACTTGGAAGCAAAAGCCCGTTATATGGAAGACGTTCAGGACAGATAAGAGTTGGGCCATTGAAGTTCAGGCATACAGCTTCGTTCTTCCCTGAACTCATGGCAGAAGACCTGGTAAAAATATATGGCATCACAGACGGAATACCATATTACCTGAAAGAAGCCCGGTACAGGATAAAGAAAATAAGCGAACTTGAATCTATCTATTCTGTAGAGGGGCTGCTTATTGAAGAGGCAGAGATACTCCTGAAATATGAGTTCAGGGAGCCTGCAAAGTATTTTTCCATCCTGAAGGCATTGGCCTTCGGGAATACAAAGTTCGGGGATATAGTCAATGCTACGGGACTTAGCAGTTCCATTGTATCCCAGTATCTCTCAAACCTTATAACATTGAACATAGTGAAGGCGCAGTACCCGGTCACTGATATGAACCAGAGAGCAAGGAATGCCAGGTATTATATCACAGATAATTATTTTACATTCTGGTTTAGGTTTGTCTATCCCAACAAGAGCCTGATATACAATAATCTTCGTATCCCGGATTTTGATTCTGATTTTAACCGCTACCTTGGCCATGTTTTTGAGAAAATATCAGCCGAGTTCCTGTGGGAGGTACGGCCATTTGGTTTTACACAAATGGGGCGTTGGTGGCACAAGGATGTAGAGATTGACCTGGTTGCTTTCAATGAAAAGACGAAAGAGATGATGTTCGTTGAGTGTAAATGGAGTTCGCTTTCAATGAGTGATTGTTTACGAAACCTTAATAAACTGAAGGAAAAATCGACGGCGGTTAAGTGGAATCCCGGGGAAAGGAAGGAGTATTTCGGTATTATCGCCAAAAGGATAGAGGGGAAAGATGCTTTGAGGGAGAAAGGTTTTGTGGTGTTCGATCTGGACGATTTTATTTTTGAGTGATGGTGGG
>CBDUUM010000160.1:0-3351 GCA_965370445.1 uncultured Methanosarcinales archaeon | reverse complement strand
ACAGGTGATACATTGAACCCCATAGAGGCGCACGCCCTTACAAAACAATTCGGACAACTTACAGCCGTGGACAACCTCGACCTCCGGATAGCACAGGGCGAGTTCTTCGGCTTCATTGGCCCCAACGGCGCAGGCAAGACCACCACCCTGCAAATGCTAAGCGGCCAGCTCCCGCCCACCTCAGGCACAGCCACCGTACTGGGCATCGATGCCGCCGCCGACCCCATAGCAGTCAAGGCCGCAGTGGGCATAGTGCCAGAACTGGAATACCCGCCCAGCTTCCTGAGTGTGGAAGAGTACCTGCACTTTGTGGCCGCGGTCCGGGGACTGGACGACGACGGCAGGGTGGATAAGTGGATAGAATTCTTCGGCCTGGAAGACAGGCGCACTACCCTGTGCATGAGCCTCTCCAAGGGTCTCAAAAAGAAGACCACCATCTCGGCATCCTTGCTCCATGAACCCAGGGTGCTGTTCATGGACGAGCCCTTCCTCGACCTGGACCCGCTCATCCAGAGAAAGCTCAAGGACTGGCTGCTGGAATTCGTGGAGGGCGGCGGGACCGTGTTCCTCAGCACCCACATCCTTGAACTGGCAGAGAAACTATGCAACAGGGTGGGAATAATCGATCAGGGAAAACTGGTGGCCGTGGGCAGCCTCAAGGAACTGCAAAGCAGTTCCGGCGAAGACCTTGAGGACATATTTGTCCGCCTGGTATCATCATAGGACGTGAACACCATGCTTGACCAGACAATACTGCGGTTGATGTTCAAGGAGGAGTTCAGGCTACAGGCATCCTTTTTTAACCGTTCCTATTTCCTTGCATCATCCCTGGTACTGGTCCTGTTCACATTCATCATGGGCCTGTCCCTGCCCATGCTGCGCCGCGGTGTGGCAGTGGATGACCTGGTGCTGCTGGCCCACTGGATAATGCTGTTCTACGGCCTGGGCGTGGGCGGCTTCGCCCTGTTCGGGGACCGAATACTGGAACGGCGCTTCGGCAGCATCAGCCTGATGCTGGGTGCAAGTTACACACTACCCATCAGGTTCAGGAGACTGTTCCTGTTATTCTATATCAAGGATACCCTGTACTATATCTTCTTTTCAATACTACCCATGATAGCAGGCCTGGTCCTGGCTTCAGTTCTGGTTCCCATCTCGCTATCATCCCTGTTCTTCCTCTTCATTTCGCTCACCATTTCCTTCCTGTTGGGAATCAGTACCAGCGTACTTATCTTCACATCAACGATCAGGTGGGGAACCCTGCCCTTGCTGGCAGCGGCCATCGCATCAGGAATATACCTGGCATTTAAGGAGATCACATTTGCCCAGGTCTCGGTCGCACTCCCGCCGCTGGTGTTCTACAACACGCATTCAATTCCGTGTGTCCTGCCCGTACTGGCCGCCATAATCCTGTTCTCCCTTTTATCATTCCTGCTCATAAAAGAAGTTCCACAGCCCCACGAGCGCAGCGCACACGAAACATATCGCAGGACTGCGACCCGGACCGCACGGCTGGTGTCCGGATATGGACCAATGCTTGCAAAGGACATCATCGACCTGGTACGCAGCCACATGATATTCCCTGTCGTATTTACCTTTATCATGCCGCTGGTGTTCCTGTATGCCATCACATGGTTCATCGAATCGGTAATACTCTGGAACTTGGGCTTTTCCCTGCTGTTCTATGCTGGCATGGTAGGTTTTTTCTGTACCCTGCTGTACAGCTGGCTGTCCAATATCGACATATCCGAGTGCTACAATTCCCTGCCCCTGTCCATGCCGCACGTTATCCGTACCAAGTTGATACTGTTCTTCACATTCACCATAATCGTAGCAGTACCATACCTCATCGCAGTGGGATTGTTAAAAAACGAGGGGCACCTCCTCTGGATAAGCCTGTTCATCATGCTTACAGTATCCACTTACGTAGGCTCGGTGGTTGCCTACCTCACAGGTCTGTTCACCAACAGTTACCTGCTGGACGCAAAGATCCTGTTCCAGTTCGCTGCTGCCGTAGTTCCCGTGCTTGTAGTACAAACACTTTTATCATTCTATTACCAAATAAATGACAGTATTGCAACGCTTTGCATTGCAGGACTTGGTATTCTACTGGTCGCTGCCTCAAAGATAATACTGGGTCGGTTAGATACACGGTGGAAAAACACGATGTTCAGGATTGCCTGAAAGTCCCTGGAGGAATGTATTGCTCAATAAGAAAAAGGATACATTAACAGACTGGGTAAAACCCATTGCAAGGATATTCAGCGGGATAAACCCTAACACGGTAACTGTCCTGGCACTGGTATTCTGCATTGCTGCCGGAATATATTTTGCAGCCGGTGATCTGGTAATTGCAGGATTTATGCTGCTACTTGGCGGATTCTTTGATGTGCTTGACGGGGCTGTGGCCAGGGAGAATGGCCGGGTCACAAAGTTCGGTGGCTTGCTTGATTCGGTATTAGATAGATATGCCGATGCCGCCGTGTTTTTAGGTATCATGTGGGGGGGACATGCGGCATTCCCACCTTATATTGGGAATAACTGGCTCTTTTGTGGCTTAGCACCTTATATCGAGAATGATTGGTTCCTTGGTGGCTTGGCACTTACAGGGTCCCTGCTTGTCAGTTATACAAGAGCAAGAGCAGAGGCTGGCGGGACAGGAGTACTGAACATCGGGGTAGCGGAGCGGGCCGAGCGGATGATATTGATCATCCTGGGTGCATTCACGGGTTTATTGCACTGGGCGGTCCTGGTGGTGGCAGTGATATCTCACCTCACGGTCCTGCAGCGCATGATAGCAGCCAGAAGGATCCTGAAAGAACACTGAATTATTTTTCAGTTACTGCTTTTCGGGCAGTGGATACAGTTCTCTTTTGCAGTTCCCTTAATATCTCTCCCTGAAATACTCCTTCACCAGCCCGATCACCACACCATGCATCAACAGCAGCCCTATAAGATTCGGTATTGCCATCAAGGCATTGGTAATATCAGAGAACAGCCAGATATCCTCCAGGTATCCAAGCCCTTGTGGAAGATCCACAACTCCTGCACCTACTATTATTCCCACAAGGAATACAGAGTAATAAACCCATAAAAACCCCTTGTAAAATCCCACATCACCTGACACCTTTTCCACAAAGTAGGACAGGCACTGTTTGCCATAGAAAGACCATGTAAGTATAGTCGTGAATGCGAACACCGCCATGCCTATCGTAATTATTACATCACCGGCGTATCCCATCTGCGAGTTGAATGCATGAATACTCAGCGAAGTACTGGTCTTGCCCGTTTCCCATGCCCCGGTGGACACGATGACCAAACCTGTCATAGTACACACAACAATAGTATCGA
>CBDUUM010000159.1:0-3359 GCA_965370445.1 uncultured Methanosarcinales archaeon | reverse complement strand
AGAAGCAAAAGATAAATTGAATGAAATGATTTCAAACGGGTTCTGGATGGGGCATCAGCAGTATTTAACAATTCTTGAATTGATTGATGGAATTGAAATGTAATATAGTTCTCTGGTTATCTTTAACATGGACTGCTGATTGTTTACTCTATATGTGACATGCACTATATATGACAGATAAATTAAGTGAACATTAAGGATCATTATAGGCCGAACTGAAAAACCAAATCTTAAGTAATTAACTCCCCTAATTGACAATGGTAACCCATGATACGCACATTCTTAGCCATAGAACTCCCTGACCACATAAAAGAGGCCGCACACTCCATCCAGCAGGAAATGGATTTCAAGGGCCTTAAACTGGTGGACTCCGACCTCATCCACATCACCCTGAAGTTCCTTGGCGACATCCCTGAATCCCAGGTAGCTCCCATCGCTGATGCCCTGACTAAAGTTGACTGCCCCCCGTTCAAAGCCAGGGTCACAGGTGTGGGCGTGTTCCCAAAACCATCATACATGAAAGTCATCTGGCTGGGTGCCACTGGTGAATTCGAACACCTGCACAGCGAAGTGGAACGTGTCCTGAAAAGTTTCAGGTTTAAGAAGGACCGCGGCACATTCACAGCCCATGCCACCCTCGCTCGTGTCAAACATCTGGATAACCACAAAAAGGAACAACTGGCACAGGTGTTAACCCGGCTGCAGGATATTGATCTGGGAGAGTTTACTGTGAATTCCATTGCGTTTAAGAAAAGCACACTTACACCCAGGGGTCCTATTTATGAGACCCTGGATGAAATACCGCTTAAATGAGACCCTGAATGAAATTCCACTTAAATGATACCATGAACGCAAATAATATAATAAACGAGGTCCTGGGAAAAATAAAGCCGGTACCTGCTGAACAACAGAGGATACAGGAAGTAGCCGACCACATCATATCCCTGGTGGACCGGGCAGCAGCAGGAAGGGGCCTGACAGACGTTTCAGGCATGCTGGTGGGGTCTGCCGCCAGAGGTACCTGGATATCAGGTGAGCACGACCTGGATATATTCATATCATTTCCTGAGGATACACCGGAACAGGACCTGAAGACAGTGGGGCTCAATATCGCCAGGCAGGTGGCGGTTGATGCCAACAATAGTGAGGAGCGGTATGCAGAGCATCCTTACGTCCATGCTATTTTCGGTGATTTCGAGGTTGACCTGGTACCCTGCTTCAGGGTGGGCAGTGCTGCGCAGATAAAATCAGCAGTTGACAGGACACCTTTCCACAACCTTTTCATCCTGGACAGGATAGAGGGACTGGAAGATGAAGTACTCCTGCTCAAGCAGTTCATGAAAGGAGCCGGGGTTTATGGTTCTGACCTCAGGACAGGCGGGTTCTCAGGATACCTGGCAGAACTGCTCGTAATACATTACGGCTCGTTCATGGAAGTGCTGCAAGCAGCAGATGGCTGGAAATCCGGTGTCACCATCGACATTATTGATCACGGGAACAAGCAGCACTATGACCCGCTGGTGGTGGTGGACCCCACTGACCCGGCCAGGAATGTGGCTGCGGCACTGACACTGGACAAGTTTGCCGGATTTATTGACAGGGCACGGCTGTATCTGGATTCCCCTGCAATTGAACAGTTATTCCCTATCCTTTCGGCCCGGTTAAGTGATACCGAATTTAATAGTATCACTTCCAACCGGGGAACTTTCCTGATGGCCCTGGTCTTTGACAAGCCGGATGTGGTAGAAGATATACTCTACCCCCAGCTTTTCATGCTTCACAACAGTATAACAGACCTGCTGTCCCGGAATAGATTTACGATCCAAAATGGCGATGTATGGGCAGGTGACAAGGAGGCTGCAGTGGTACTGGAACTGGAGGTCTGGCGGCTGCCCCCTGTTAAAAAGCATACGGGTCCACCGATATGGGAAAAATCCCATGCAGAAAAATTCAAACAGAAATACCTGCAGGATAAAGGATTTTCAGAAATCTATATAGAAAACGGAAGGTATGTGGTGGATATCCAGCGCAAGTATACGGATGCTTCCGACCTACTATGTAACGAGATACATACCTGCAAGCTGGGTAAGCATGTGGGTAAAAGTATAAAGTTGGGTTTTAAGATATTGCAGGGTAGTGAATTACTTGAGCTTGACAATAAAAGTTTCAGGGAGTTCCTTACAGGATTTTTCCACCTGAATGAAATTCCATAACCTTCTCTACTACCTGGCGCGTATGGTCTGATACCTGCCCCCCCCCTTTCCTGTTTCCATTTCCCTTTCCTGTTCCCTTCCCGTTTCCGTTCCTGATATATCACCACATTCACCCATAAGTGCCCTGAATATCATGACCACTGATTCTGATAATGCATCATAATTATACCCTCCCTCAAGTGCCAGTACCAGTTTTCCGCCGCATAATTCCTCTGCCAGTGAGCGTACTATTGCAGTCATCTGCCCAAAACCCACTGATGTAAGGTTCATGCCTGCCAGCGGGTCATCCCTGTGCCCATCCAGGCCGGCGCTTACCAGAATGATGTCAGGCTGGAACGTGCGGGCTGCAGGTACCAGTATCTTGTTAAATATGTACAGGTAATCCGGATCTCCAGCACCTGACGGCAGCGGAACGTTAATATTATATCCTCTACCATCCCCTGCACCAGTTTCGTCCACACTGCCTGTGCCAGGATAATGCGGGTACTGGTGGATGGAAAAATACAGCACCGAGCTGTCCTCATAGAATGCTTCCTGGGTGCCGTTACCGTGGTGGACATCCCAATCAACGATAAGCACCTTTTTCAATCCCTTCTTCTGTGCATGCCGGGCCGCTATGGCTATATTATTGAACAGGCAAAAACCCATACTCCTGTCCGGCCCGGCATGGTGTCCGGGCGGGCGTACCAGTGCGAATACACTGTCCATCCCGTCCATCACCGCATCAACTGCCGAAATAACTCCACCGGCAGCCAACAGCGCAATCTCATACGAACGGCTGCAGGTGGGTGTGTCCGGGTCGAGATGCATCTCACTGGACGAAAAATCCCTGACTGTCCGGATAAGGTCATGGGTATGGATATAATTGATCTGGTTCGGGTTTGCAGGTACGGGTTCGATCAGGATGAGCCTGTTGAAATAAGGACTTTTCTTCAAGCCATCCATTATAGCAGTTAAGCGACCACCGTTCTCAGGATGGGGACCAGTATCATGCTTCAAGTAGTCATCGTGATATACATAGCCTGTCTGCATAAAAATAATAAGTACAGGTTATAATATAAGATTTTTGGAATTACAGTCTTGTAAGGTCTATAAAACCAGCAAGGTTGACTATTCCAATGGCACCTACAACCTCACCTTCTTTAT
>CBDUUM010000158.1:0-3409 GCA_965370445.1 uncultured Methanosarcinales archaeon | reverse complement strand
GGGGGAATTACATTTAAACTATTTAAATATTGTCAATTAATCGGGGACACGACCCGTAATCCCACATGGCTTTTATGAGTTGTTTTTGCCATTTATTGTATCGAATCTTCCAAAAATATTTAGGATTTTTTGCAAGATCATGATGGTATTTACAAGCATTTGCCCCGATTTCACGGATTAAAATCCGACGTTCCCTCTGTATCTTCGTATTTGGATCGTTAATATTTTCTATTGATTTTTGAATAACAATTCGATTTTCGCTATCTTCTTTTAAAAGTGATTTGAGCTGTGCTAATGCCCGCTTATCACCTAGTTCCCCCAGTGCCTTTGCAACATCCCTCCGAACGTTCGTTTCACGGGCATTAAGTATCTTAATAAGTGGATCAACCGCTCTTAAATCACCTATTAATCCTAACGCCTTGAATGAAGCATAACTTCTTGTTCCTGTTATTAATGGATCAACGGCTCGTGTGTCCCCAATTTTTCCAAGTGCTTCGGCAGCAAAATCACGAACCTCCCAATCATTGTGACTGAGGGCTTCAATTAATTGTTCAACTGCCTCTGTTCCAATTAGTACAAGAGCCTGTTTGGCAGAATACCGTACATAAACGTCTTTATGAGATCTTGTATATGCGCATTCGAGAAGGGAAGGAACAGCTACAGGATCACCCATCAATCCTATCGCTTTTGAAGCAGCAAAACGTATATAAACATCTTCACTATTTCTCAGCTTTTCAATTACGCCTTGAACATCGCCATTTCCCCTCATCTTCTCAATATTTTGTCGTTCCACCAGAGACATGCTACATAATTATTTTTTTATTACCTGATTAAGGCACTGTTCCATTTACTTGAAAATAAATAGTCAATCCCTCTTCTTACCCCACACCAGTGCCACCAGGTCAAACATCTCCCACTGCACATTGAATCCATCAGCGGCCCTAAAAGCATCCTTTAACTCAGAAATATCAACATAAGTAGCTGTCCGCATCTCAACAAAAGTATGGAAAATCTCCAGCAGTACCTTCTTCGAGAACCTGGTTTGCCGCACCACATCCATAACCGCAATCTCCCCCCCCGGCCCCAGTACCCTGAACATCTCTCCCATCACATCAGAAGGCTGAGCCACCTCATGCATGGCAAAACTTGAGACTGCAGTATCGAAAACCCCGTCCTTGAAAGGCAACCTGTGGGCATCGGCAAGCACAAAATCCCCTTTCGACTTGGCCCTGGCGCGTCTTATCATCTCAATAGAGATATCGGTACATACCAGGTCAACCACGCCCAGCCGCTCAGCCAGGTATCCCGTACCAGAAGCCATATCCAGTACACGCCTGCCTTTTTTTATCTCGATCTTTCCAAGCAACTGGTTCCTCAACCTGTCATACTGCCCCATCATTGCAATCCTTGCCCCGGTATCGTAAATGGGTGCCAGGAACTTAAAAAAACCATGACTCTTTACTTTTTCCATATTCTTCTTCCAGATAATATATCAAATAATATATCGCATAATTATTAATACCATACTATAGTAAAAGGCAGGATGGTAAAATGAGGTTCAAAAATAAAAAAAACACACTGGCAGCTTTAGGTATTCTTTTCCTGTTTGCCGGTATTTTAATGTCAATGGATGGCCAGGATGGTTCTTCGTTCATCTATTTCGGTGTGGGGACGTTGACTGCTACCGTACTGTACTACGGCATCGTAGCAGGCAGGCCCCAGATATCTGCATTTCTAGTAGGTCTGGTAATACTGCATACAGGTGTCCTGTTGATAGTGAAAGGCGAATTAATATACCCAAGTGAGTTTGGATTCATCACATTCGTTTCAGGAATTCTGGTACTGCTCAATTCAGGTTTTTCAGAATATATGCGGGACAGGAAGAAAAAGAACTGACATTTATTCAATATGATGGTCCTCACGCAAGACCTTCAATAGTCCCAGAACTGAATAACCGGCCCTGGTAATACCCATACTCCTGCTATCAGTATCAGTACCTGCAAGATACAGGTTCGTGACAGGTGTCCTGGTATCTGCAAAGAAGCCATTAATGGTCACAGCAGCTTTCTCGGGAATAGTATACTGGTAGTGGGTCATCTCGATATGGTCCTTTATACCGGGTAGTGCAGTCAGTATAGTATTATACATCCGCTTCCTGTCTTCTACCAGTGGTATAGACTCATCAACAATAAAAGTGAACCCAACCAGCTGCTTACCCGGAGGTGCCAGTGATTTATCGTAGTTGCTGATCGGCATGGCCCAAAAAGCCCTGCGCTTGAACCATACCTCTGAGCCAGTGTAATCAAACTCAGGTAATTTTGTATCAAGACCCAGCCATATTGTCATACTATGGGTCTGCACGATCCGGCCAATATCCTGTATATATGATGACGGCAGGTTATCAGTAAGTGCAGGCAGGTCTTTTGCAAAGCCTGTAAAGACCACAACATCAGCAGGATAAGTCCCATCAGGGGTGACCACTTCCTTTACAGCCCCTTCCCTTGTATTTATTCCTGTCACCCGGGATGAAGTCTTTATTTGAACAGAATCATTCATGGAAAATAAAACTGCATTTAAAAACCCCTTAAGACCCTTGCGTGGATATGCCTGGGAATAACCAGTATTATTATTGGCAAGCCTGCTCAGTATTGACAGATGTCCCTTCAACTGGCTCACAGTAAGATGATTTGCAAGTATGGCCATATAGGATTTGGCGATCTCTTCATCCTCAAAGAAGTTCTCAGGTACACTATCCCGCATATAACTACTACCTGTCAGCATCCTGTGTACCGAGGTCTCATACATGGACTTACCAGACAATGAGTAACACATAGCATTGATAAAATCCAGTGAATCCTCTGAAAGCCCACTGGGCAGGTAATCATTTACTGACTGGTTGCTGAGGTCAGACCCAAGCGTAGACTGGGTATAAGCCATTGCAATGGCCTGGCTGAGCAGCAACCTGTCCTTTTTTGGCAGGACATCGAATCTGGCAAAATCCTTTAAGTTGAACGGTATCTTGGACAGTCCGTGTGGAGTCCTGACATGATAGGTCCCATGGTCAAGGAACATGGGAGCATAATCGAAATATGTATCAATAAGACGGCGCAGTGGCCCGACCCTAAGGTGGGTTATCGCATGGACACCAGTGTCCACCTGGAATCCATCTACATCATAACTATTGCAGTTGCCACCCACATAACTACGTTTTTCCAGGACAAGTACCTTTTTTCCGTGTTTTGAAAGCGTCATAGCAGACATCAAGCCGCTAATACCGCCGCCTACCACTATTACATCATAATCAGCCATATTGTATCCACTACTAATAATGGTCAGACCTTAAAATCATTTTCGGCAATCCCGTTAATAATTGCATCATAGCGCTGGCATACACGCTTAATGATATCAT
>CBDUUM010000157.1:0-3440 GCA_965370445.1 uncultured Methanosarcinales archaeon | reverse complement strand
GAATGCTTTTTCAATTATTATTATAACAACATTGTTAGCAATATCAATATTTGCTGCAGGCTGCACTGAACCTTATATAGAAGATACACCAACACCAACCGCAACACCCATCGCAACAGCAACGGCAACACCCACCGCAACCCCTGAGCCCACTGAAGTAACACCCACATCAACTGCAATACCCCAGAAAATTTATATCAGAATCGATAATTATATGTTCATACCTCCACAGGATAAAGAAATAAACGTGGGCGATACCATTGAGTGGAGAAATCGCGAGGATACCAGGCAACCGCGAACACTCATTAGTGAGGATGGCATATGGGACGAAGAACAATATCTATCATATATGAAGACTGTCACCTATACCTTCAACGAAACCGGTGAATATACTTTCTACCTGAAAGGCAGGGATACAAAGATATTAACCGTTACTGTGGTATAATAAATAATGAACAACAAGATCATCAGTGAAGGGGGTGTCCAAATTGAGGTTCCCCTTCCCGATGATCCATCATGTATTTCCTCTTCTTCTGCAGGTGTGTTCTATAACCCTGAAATGGAATTAAATCGTGATATTACCATTTCTGCTGTTGCGGTTTTTATAAAAGATCATGGCCTCGACACTAAAACGGTTTCCTATGCCGATGTTATGTCAGCCTCGGGCATCAGGGGGATACGTATGGCAGCCGAGGTGGGACCCAAGTGCTGCCTGAACGACTGGAAACAGGATGCTTATGAACTGATCCTGAAAAACATCAATCGAAACGGTCTGGAAGATACCTGTACCTCCTCCCGGCAAAATGCCAATACTCTCATGCACCGGAAGTATTTTGACATTGTTGACCTTGACCCCTTTGGCTCACCTGCCCCATTCCTGGATGCTGCGGCCCGCTCAGCCCGCAGGCTACTGTGCATCACTGCCACAGATACTGCTCCACTATGCGGTGCCCACCTGAAATCGGGGATGCGAAAGTATGCGGCAGTGCCGTTAAACACCGAATATCACAGGGAGATGGGGGCACGCATCCTGCTGGGTGCGGCGGTACGGGCACTAACACGCCGGGACAAAGGGGCAAGGGTGCTGTTGACCCATGCAACACGGCACTATGTCAGGGTATATCTTGAGATCATAAAGGGTGTGGCCTCAGCCGATGATGCCCTGGAACAAATGGGTTTTATCACACACTGCCCGAATTGCGGATACAGGTCATGGAAATATGGGCTTGCTGCACAATTGGGATTGATCTGCCCCCACTGCAAAGGGATACTCCAACCTGCCGGACCACTCTGGCTGGGCAGTATCCAGGAGTGGGATTTCTGTGAGGCGGTAATTGACGAACTTGAGACCAGGAAGCCGGGCAAATGGGAGCAGGCAGTAAAGATCATTGAATTTTGCCATGGTGAAATAGATGCTGTGACCTATTACGACCAGCATTGGTTGTGCAAAAAAAATAAAATCTCGCCCGGACCTATTGATGAACTGGTAGAAGCACTGGTATCTGCAGGATTTCACGCTTCACGCACCCATTTTACCGGAACAGGATTCAAGACAGATGCAGGGCTTGAGCAGATAAATATATTGTTACGTAATCTTGATAACAAAAGATAGACCAATCGATAGGTTCATGGTTGTGCACATATTATGCAGAATATATATAGAATATATGCAAAATATTAGAAAACAAAATATATCTATTACAATTACTATAGAAGTCTGCGAACTATGACCAATCCGGTAAAAATACTGAAAAAAAACACATTCGGGCCAAAACCAAGAATCTCAGAAAGCCCTTATGTCAGGCTTTTGGACCTGAAGTCCAAGCCTTATTTTATTGTAGCTTCGGTTGAAGTAGGCAACACTACTACTAAATGCATACTGACAGCTACTAACCTGGAGGATGGTAAGACCAGCCTCGTCAACAAGACTGTAAATATGACACGGGACGTCAGGAGCCCCAGGCCAAATGAAGTGATTTTCGGAAAAACACTTACAGGCATTTCACTTACCAAGGAATCTGTAGCCGAATTGGTACGTGATACCCTGCAGAAATCGCTCCGTACAGCCAACCTTGATATTAAAGAGGACCTGCACTTCGTGGTGCGTTCCACCGGAGTTGTTGCCGGTTTTGATTCGCCTGACGAAGTAGGCCATTTTGTCAAGGCCCTGGCCGACGGGTGTATGATGGCCGGGGTACCGCCCAAACACATGATCCCTGCCATGTCCATAGACAACGTGCCACAGCGCTTCAGGAAGTTCAGTTTGATAGAAAAGATCGTATTCACGGGTGCGGTGGGCGGCGTACTTCCCCCGGTAGGTGCCTCAGGGCTTGAGGTGGTCGCTAATGAGATGGAAGGTGAACTGGCCACTGCCGGTATCAAGGAAGGCGCAAAATGGGCTGGCATAGATTTCAGGAATCCCTGCCTCTCCATCGACTTCGGCACAACGCTGGATGGTCGCATCACCAATGACGATACTCCTTATGCCACGGTTACCGGGAATTTTGCAGGGTATGCGGGTGCCATTCCGGATGCCATTATCCAGGGCACACATCTTGTGGATGAAAAGGTAGGTACTGCCCTTGACCTGTTTAAGAACAAGCCAGTGGGACTGCTCACATGGATGAAGCGGGGGAAGGTTATCGAAGAGTATACAAACAAGATACATGAACTGGTATCAATTGAGGTAATTCCCGAAAATGTGGACAAGTACGGCAGCGTACCGGTCAGCCCGAAAACAGCAAAGGAGATCGGGGTCACCCTGATAGGGTGTGATGTGGGTAAAAACGGTTCCGACCTGGAAAAACTATCAAAGATAGGGGGCGAAGTGTATGAAAAATATGGGTTGGAGACACTGTTCGCTATAGTGGATATGGTGTGTGCTATCATGGTACAACGGCTGGTGAAAGTTGCATTGGATGAGAACCTTGTCACAGAGAGGACTGCTATGGGGTTGACGGGAAGGGCAGCCATTACCGGATGCAAACCCAGATTGATACTTAGCCAGATAAAAAAACTGGGCATATTCGATTCACCTGAGGAACATATTGCATTTATCGATGATGGCCTGGCCCGGGGAGCTGCGGTAATGGCCAGGTGTATGAATTCACTTGGTACGCCCAAAAACCCCCTGGGTGGTTCCAGGGGTGGGAAATGTGTCCTACGGGAACGCATGAAGCTCCAGGGTGGAAGCATGGATGAAAAAGAAATGAAGAAAATGACTGCCCAAGAGGCACAGGTTAAACGATCATCAGCATAAAGGGAAATAATCTTGAATGATTATCAGCATGAGGAAGAATAATCTTGAACGATGAACACAAAAAGGCATTGTTAATGTTAGGTTGCCCTGAAGTCCCGGTGCAAACCAGCCTGGCTATCTATACCCTGGACCTGCTGGTAAAAAGCGGTGCCAGGGTAACAATTGCAGGTAATAATGCAGC
>CBDUUM010000156.1:0-3490 GCA_965370445.1 uncultured Methanosarcinales archaeon | reverse complement strand
ATGCCCCATCCAGAACCCGTTTGAAATCATTTCATTCAATTTATCTTTTGCTTCTTTTTTAGATAATTTGCCTTTTCTCACCATCATGAAAATTAAGTAGATTGTTCCATGGACCTGTACTTCCAGGATTTCTCCGGCTGTTCTTGCAATATCATCATCTATAATTGCCAAACCTTCCAGACTACTTGCAAGGGACAGTACATCGATCTCTCCTTGATGTAGTTCAAGTTCCAGATGAACCGGGTTTATAGAGTGGTCTGCCTGTTTAACTATCAAAATTCCGTTGTTAACCAATTCTTCTGCAATTTGTGCGTCGGCTTCTCCTATCTGTTTTCCTTTGGAAATGACCTCATTATATACACTATCAGGAATTATGCATTCTTCACCAAGTTCGTGGAAAATCCAGTCCAGCCCTGATTTGCATAGATATATCAAAGGGGTTGAGTCAAATATATAACTCATTGTGCAGAAGCCTCGAAGTCACTTAGGATACTCTTTTTTGAAATGTGAAGTGGTATTTCTTTTTCAGTTAATATATCCATCATTTCCCTGATTGAGATTCCTGCTATTTCTGCTGCCCTGCCAAGTGATACCTTTTTTTTCGTATACTTATCAAGGGCAAAGTCGATTAATTTTTGTTGAGCCCCGATATCTATCAGGTCGTTTACCACTGCAGCTTTATCTAAATGAAATTCAGAAGCAAGTAAATCTATTTTTTTTTCTATGTCTTTTGAAGGGGTGATTGAAATTACAGACATGATACTATTTTTAATTTGAGGACTTAAAAAGATTTTCAAACGCTTGTGTTTTACGCCAAAATGTTCCGGCTTGATATCGAGGATACTCTTCACTAATAAAATAGCGCACATAAAATTCATAGGTCATCCAGATCAAGCCTATCTTTTCAAAGGGAAAAGGAAATGGAACTGATTCCGATATTCATCTTAAAGATGATTTAGTTCTTTCTCACGGTCAATAAAATCAAATTTTATTGTCATAACAATTATTGTCTAGACAATAATAATTTAACTTTATGGTGTCCAGGTATTTCAACCCAGCCATACCAGCCTCATACAAGTAGGTTTTGGGAACCGGCAATACAAGCTGTGAACGGGTTTATGAAATCACTCTTTCACAACGTCCAGGGACTCTATCTTAAGAAAATCCTTGTCAAAGGTCGCAATTCTTTTGATATTTCCCAGTTCCATACACGCTAAGATAGATGCATCCACAAAACTGAAATTAGTATTTCGCTGTTCCCTGAAAATATTCCATGCCCTCTCAAATACATCGCTGGCCTTCACGATTTCAATTTCCCTGGCATCGAGCAGTACATTTCCCACCTCGACTGCAGCATCCATGTTTATTTTAAGTGCAAGGACTGTAGTAACTTCTGAAAAAATAAATTCGGAAATAACTGCTTTACCATATTTCCCCTTGCTGATATGATGAAAGATATCCTTGGCTTTTTCATGATTTATATCATCAGCATTCTTATAGGCAATAATGACACTGGAGTCCAGGAATATCAAGCCATCTCCTCTTTATACAGTATCTCATCGATCTCTTCGCTCAAATGCCGGTATTGTTTGCCAATGTGCTCCGGTCTGATCTCAAGGATGCTCTTGTGCTTTTTCGGCTCAATATTCAACCACGTCTTGACGGCCCTGTTGATAGCTTCCCCAATGGTAATACCTTCGGCTGAGGCTTTTGCTTTCAATTTCTTGTAGATGAAAGGATTAATGTTCCGGATAGTTGTATCCATATGTAACACATGTGTTGCGAAATAATATATAACTTTTCACGCTAATAATAATATTTTTACCGATTCATTATCCCAAACTCGACTTTATCTCCCGCGCCAGCGCCTCCAGCCTTCCCGCAACATCCTGCCCGCTGGCTATGATATCCACAAAAGCCGAACCCACAATAACACCCTGGGCACCGCCCTTAATGATCTTGGCAGCCTGCTCACCCGATGAAATGCCAAAACCAACAGCCTTGGGCTTATCAGTCTTAACCCTGTCCAGCACTTCTTTGGTCGAGCCTGCAAGATCGGCCCTGGCACCCGTAACACCCAGCCTTGACACCAGATACAAAAACCCAGTACCCCGCTTCAGGATATCCTCAAGCCTCTCGCCTGTGGTTGTGGGTGCTATTAAAAATATCAGGTCAACTCCATTTCCCTCGCAATACCCACCCAGTTCCCCGGATTCCTCAGGCGGCAGGTCGGGCACGATAACACCGGTAATGCCAGAATCTTTGCAGTCCTTAACAAACCTCTCTAATCCCCGCTTGAAAATCAGGTTGTAGTAGGTCATCACAACAAGCGGTGCATCCACACCCAGCTCCTTCACCATCTCAAAGTACCTGTCAGGGTTCATACCCGCATCCAGTGCCCTTTCGATGGAGGCCTGTATGGTAGGGCCGTCTGCTATAGGGTCAGAAAAAGGCAGTCCCAGCTCCACAATATCAGCACCGCCCCTGATCAGTGCATGCACGATTCCCGTTGTATCACCATCACCGGCGCACACATAAGCGATAAGTGCTCCTTCCTTCTTTGTTTTCAGTTCATCGAACTTCCTGGAAATCCTCATTACAGAGCCCCCATCTCAAGCACAGTCTCAAGGTCCTTATCGCCTCGCCCCGATAGATTGATTACCACGATCTCTCCAAGTTCACCCGAGTCGGCAGCCTTTGCCAGATAGGCAAGGGCATGGGACGATTCCAGTGCCGGGATAATACCCTCCATCCGGCTCAGTTCGTGGAAGGCAGCCAGTGCCTCATCATCACTGGTGTTCGCTGGCTTGATCCTGCCAGTCTCGGCCAGGTATGTCAGTTCAGGACCCACGCCGCTATAATCGAGCCCGGCCGCGATGCTGTGGGATTCCAGTATCTGGCCGTAGGGGTCCTGCAGTATCTTGGTACGTGCGCCGTGTAGCACACCTTCCTCGCCCACACACAGGGATGCGGAGTGAAGGGCAGCCTTTTTTGTGGACTCCATACCACTGCCGCCCGCTTCCACAGCGAATAATTTTACGTCAGTATCTGAAATGAATGGATAGAAGGTGCCGATAGCATTACTGCCGCCTCCCGTACATGCGACAATGGAATCCGGCAAACGTCCCTCCTTTTCCATGATCTGCTGTTTGACCTCATTGCCTATCACACTCTGGAAGTCCCGCACAATAGTTGGATAAGGATGGGGACCGACCACTGAACCGATGAGGTAATGGGTATCCTCCACATTGCTAACCCAGTCCCGCAGCGCCTCGTTGATGGCATCCTTCAGGGTCTGGCTGCCGGAAGTCACTGGTATTACCTTTGTTCCCATGAGTTCCATGCGGTACACGTTCATGCGCTGGCGCTGCATATCCTTGGCACCCATATAGACCTCTGTGGCAATCCCCAGGTTCGCGCCAGCCATGGCAGTAGCAGTACCGTGCTGGCCCGCCCCGGTCTCGGCGATGAGGCGGCGCTTGCCCATGTA
>CBDUUM010000155.1:0-3559 GCA_965370445.1 uncultured Methanosarcinales archaeon | reverse complement strand
TTTTTAAAACCACTGCCCTGCTTAAAATCATCCCTGGTCTTTTTACCTGACTAAATCCTATGGTATCTGCCCGGTTCACAGTTTCTTCAAATGCTTTCTTTGAAACATGGAATGCCGGCTCTATGATAAAAAAAGTTCCATCAGGTTTTAGTATTGAGTACATTTCTTTTAAGAACTTATCCTGGTCAGGGACCTCATGAACCATATAAAAAGCGAGAACAAGATCAACCTTTGTTGAAATACCTATTCTGTCCTTTTCACATTTATGCAGCTCAATTATATTTTCAATCCCTGTTCCTTCGATCTTATTCTTAACTTTATCAAGCATTCCCTGCTGCAAGTCTACAGCAATCACTTTGCCTGATGCACCGACCATATCAGCTATCTCTACTGAAAAAAACCCCGGGCCGCATCCTACATCTAAGACAGTCATGCCCTCTTTGACATAATCTTTCAAGATCTTCTTTGGATTCTGGACCAATTTCCTGAAAAAATTATCAAGGCCCTTAGTTCCTTCAACAGGGCATACATGCTTATTGTTATCTTTCATATTACTCACTTGCCGCAGGTAAATGAATCTGCTTATTATTTTTCCAGGCAGCGCATATTAAATTTTAATTATATTTATATTTTATGTGCGTGTGTCTCGAATAATTTCACTGTCCTCTCCCGCACGGCTGACAGAAAATAATAAAAAGTCTCTGGTTTGAACAGGAAAATAGTATGGGGCCCGGGTCGGGAATCGAACCCGAGTCGAAGGATCCACAGTCCTATAGGATAACCCCTACCCCACCCGGGCACAGAATTTTTGGTAGGGAGAGTGGTGCCTATGGATGCATTGAAATGACATAAAGGTTTTGATGTAACAGCTCTTCTGTGTGCATAATTCAAGCCCTGCCCAGGGATTTCCCCTATTATGACAATAAAGAATAAGTACTTTAATGCGCTATTAGGATACTCTGCAGTCCCGTAGGGTAGAGGTCAATCCTGCAGGCCTTTGGAACCCGAGACTCTTTATGAGTCGAGGATGAGGACAGCCCGCGACGGCGGTTCGAATCCGCCCGGGACTATTATCCAATCATTTGCCAAACACCATCGTGCTCCGGTAGTGTAGTCCGGCCAATCATTCCGGCCTTTCGAGCCGAAAACTCGGGTTCAAATCCCGGCCGGAGCATATTTTACTTTAATTATAACAATCTGCCAACTCTCCTGTCATAATCTCTGATAAAAGCCTGGAAATATCAATTTTTGCAAATATCATACCCGCCCGAAAAGTTCACCCAGGACTTTCCTCACTACCCCCTCATCAGCAGGGTAAGTCTTCTCTTCAATCAGAACAACAGGCAGTTCCTTGATATCATACCTCAACACTGCATCCGGATGCGCAGTAGTATCCAGTATACTGAACCTTGCACCGAACTCTCTTGCAACATTTTTAATGGCTTCGCTTATATCAGGAGTAGGGTCGGTAGACATCACAGCAACCCCACAGGTGCAATCAACACGCTTGTATGCCAGTTTCTTAACAAGGATTACTTCCAGTTCTCCGGTCACAAACCTGTATTAGTCATTGAATTTATATTACTTTATTCCAATAAGTGAAAATGTGAAAAAATTAAAAGAACTGGTTTAGTAGTATAACTAACACCAATAAATAAAAAAAAATACTAAAAATGGTTTTTTCCCAGGCACCGTTCCCGATGCCAGGGAATTAAAACTGTCTTGAATTAGTCAGTTTAACTTTATTCTACTTTCTCTGCAATTGCGAATTTTCGCATTACCTTACTGATCCTTATAGTGATCTCATCACCGACCTGTGTTTCAGGTACGAAAATGACAAACCCTTCAATTCTTGCAATACCATCGCCTTCTCTTGCGAGGTCTTCAATCGATACATCATATGTTTCTCCGGCTTCTACCGGAGCACTTTCTTTAACGTTTCCGAACAAATATTACACTTCCTTAAATTACGATTATAAACTATCCTGATAAGCAGATTCACAGAAATAGTAATAGTAAAACAATTACCGTCGCAAGTACTACTTATAAAATAGCTTCTAATCAGAATCTCTTATGTTCTTTCGATATATAAAACTTTGCACAAAAGGTTGTGTTGTGTTGGCGATTAGTTGGTGATAAAATACACTACATATTCCACCTCGCATCCCCTGCATCCCCCATCGATTACCTTTGACCTCCCCATCCATACGCTCAAAGTCGGAGCACTTGGCACCTACAACATGCCCGGTGTTGCCAAGGAGCAGGGCGCGCGCGCTTCCTGCTGGCGTCCATATCCGAGACCTACGGCGACCCGCTTGTGAACCAACAGCCAGAAACCTACTGGGGCAATGTGAACCCGATCGGGCCGCGCGGGGTGTACGATGAGGCTAAGCGGTATGCTGAGGCGATTACTATGGCGCACCATCGCTATCATGGTGTCGAAAGTTTATTAATCAATTAAAGTAAATTTAATCCTGTTCATGGTATTTGCAGACACAATAGCCAATTACTGGCCAGAGTGGTTGTCGTGGAACGCCGCAACCCCAGTATTTATCTTTATCATCATAGTTGCAACCATCTTTTTTGCCAGGCTGGCTGACAGGCTGCTGCAAGGTTATTTCAAAAAAGCCAGCCTGAAACTGAGGGTGGACCCTACCGGTTACAAGCTGCTGCGGCACCTTGTTGTGGCTGCTATTTACATTGTGGGTCTTATAGTTGTCATATCCAGCGTCCCCCAGCTTCGCACACTCTCGGTAGCATTATTCGCAGGTGCTGGTTTTGCAGGTATCGTTATCGGATTTGCGGCCCAGAGTACACTTGCCAATATTATATCAGGCATATCACTTGCAGTGTTCCATCCCTTCAGGGTAGGAGATATTGTCACGATCCATAATGAGTACGGCACAATCTCGGACCTGACACTGCGTCATACCGTAGTGGTCACCTGGGATAACAGGCGTCTCATTATTCCCAATTCCATTATCAATGAAGAAGCTATTATAAACTGGTCAATCGAAGACCCCACTGTAATATGGCCTGTGAACATCGGCATCAGCTATGATTCGGATATCGACCTGGCCCGGTCCATCATGGAAGATGAGGCCGGGGGTAATCCCAATGTAATGGACCACTATGAAGTCAGCCGGATACACCCTGAGGTGGCAGAAGGCAGTGAAATCAAAGTCCTGCTGACAGAACTGGGTGATTTTGCAGTAAACCTCAGGTTAATGATCTGGGTGCGTGATAGAAGTCTGGCTTATATTACAGGTTGTGAGTTAATGGAATCCATTAAGAAACGATTCGATGCAGAAGGTATAGAGATTCCCTACCCGTACCGCACGATCCTGTATAAAAAAGATATGCACCCCAGTGCTGTACAAAAGCAGGAGGATGAGGGTCAAGGAACCGATGTAGGTGTAGATCCGGGTGCAGGAACAGGCGTGGGTGCAAGTGCAGGCGGGCTGCATTTCCAGGAAACCAGTGAACTGTTGGGTGATTCCGGTGACTCAGACGAATAGTAAAAGAGTGCTAAATCCGTATCCATTTCAAAAAGTAGGGG
>CBDUUM010000154.1:0-3565 GCA_965370445.1 uncultured Methanosarcinales archaeon | reverse complement strand
GGACGACACCTCACACCCGCAGGCGCTCATCAACTTGCCAGCAGGCCCGCTCACAGGCTCGCACCCGATGATGGGACTGACCGCCACCACATGTTTGCCCCCTATCAGTTCCCTCATACCCTTCACCGCAAGTATTGGCCCTATACTTGTTATGGGGTTACTGGGGCCGATAATAATATTATCCTCCCGCTCAATGGCCTGGCAAATAGCAACTGTAACAGATGTATCCTCTGCTCCCTGGTACTCCACACCCAGCACCCCGGGTTTGCCCCGCTGCCCCACCCAGAAATCCTGGAAGTGCATAATACCGCCATCAGTAGTAATCATGGACGATACCGGTTCATCACACATGGGCAGGATATTTGCCCTTGCCCCCAGCATACGTGCGGTCCTGCCCACAGCCTTTGTCAGGGAAGCACCCTGCCTGATAAACTCAGAGCGCAGGATATGGGTGCCCCTGTCCCTGTCCCCCAGCCTCAATACCTCATCATGTCCGGCCGAAGCAAGGGCTTCATGGGTGTTGTACGTATCCTGTGCGATACCCCACCATTTGTCCATATCCAGCAGACCGGCAAAAAGGTAGGTAACAGTATCAATATCAGGGCACACCAGGTTGCCCGAGACCCACAGGTCCTCTGCTGTGTTAACCACAACAGTAATATCTTCATCAGGCATGAGCTGCCTAAGACCTGCCAGAAGTTTTGGTGTTCCTGTACCGCCAGATAATACAAGCATCATAGCTCATACTACAGGGCAGAACATTAAACTTATTGAAATGTTCACTGCAAAACAATAAATAATATTTATCTTCCTACATGCCAATTCATGTGATGAATCTGTATGACTAAAAAAAAATCGGGCTGGAGCATATACAACTATATTCTCCTCTTTTTGATGATGGTTTTGCTGTACAGCTATATTACAATGTTCATCAAATTAAATTATGAGGGAGAATCGCTCAGCTTAATTGAGTGTGCATATTTTGTGATATGCACCATGACCACGGTTGGCTATGGGGATGTGGTCATGACTTCACCGGTTGGAATGATATTCAGTGTAGTTGTGTCACTATCCGGAGTCGTACTGTTTTTTGCACTGCTATTCCCATTTGTGGTAATGCCGTGGATTGATAAACAGATGAGGGGAGGACTGCCTACCATGGCTCCTAAAAAACTTGAAAACCACATTATCATATGCGGCTACAACACAATGGTCGAATCACTCGTGAACGAACTGGAAGACCAGAACATGTCTTTCATTGTGGTGGACGACGATGAAGAGCAGATACGATCGCTGTTAGATGACGGCATAGAATGTATTTTTGGTGACGCCGGAAAAGAGGATGTACTGGACGGGGCAGGAATATGCAGGGCTAGGTTGCTTATAGCTAACCAGAATGATGAAAAAAATGCCAGCATTATACTGACAGCAAAGGAATTCTGTAACATAGAGCTCCTGGCAATCGTGAATGATAAAAGCAATTCAGATTATTTGAAATATGCTGGTGCCAACAGAGTGATATCGCCGAAATCATTGCTTGGCTCGTTCATTGGACGCAAGGCCGTAGCACCCCTGATAGACAGGATTATCAACAGTACAGCTTTCATGGATGACCTTGAGATTACCGAGTTTCCCATATACCCGAGCAGTAGTCTGCTGAATAAGAGTCTTAAAGAATCCAGGATAAGGGATTTGACAGGTGCCAATATTGTAGGGATATGGAAAGGAGGTGAATTGTCCCTGAACCCCAGGTCATATGATATAATAAAGAGGAATTCAATATTACTGGTAGTTGGCAACAAGGAACAGTTGAAGAAGTTCAAACGACTTACACATTAACTACAAACAACTTACACATTAAACATAAACGGGATACCAATGCATGAAACAGTGAATTTTATAGATAACCACACCATTGTACTGGGATATGGTGATGTGGGACATAGAGTTGTAAAACGCCTGACTTCGGCCGGGGTGCTTTTTGTTGTAGTGGACTCTGATGAAGAAGTGTTCAGGGATGTGGACTTCACCCACCTTACAGGGAATGCTGCATCCGAGTCTACCCTTAAAAAAGTGGCAGTAGAACGAGCTTCCACCGTTATTATGACCCTTGATTCTGATTCCGATATTATTTTTGCCATTCTTGTGACGCGTAAGCTGAACCCCAATAGTGTTATTCTGGCCAGGGCAAATGAAGTCCATTCCATTGACAAGATGTACAAAGCAGGTGCCGATTATGTTGCATCGCTTTCCATAATCGCAGGCCAGATACTGGGGCGAATTGTGCTGTTGCCGCATGACCATCCACTAAGGGAAGAGACCATAATGATGTACGAGGGCATTGAGATAGAGAAATATACCATCAGTTCGTCCTCATTATTAGTTGGTAAGACCCTGGCCGAACTTGACCTGCTCAACACCATCGGCTGCAATGTGATCGGGATTTATGCAGGAGATAAGGCCAGCTCCGAGATTGCCCCTCAAACTGTGATCGAGGAGGATATGACCCTGGCTGTACTTGGTAGTGTGGAACAGATAAAGGAGTTCCGTGAGAAATTTGTCAGATAACATATCATTCTTTTTCAGGTGGTAACTTTTGGAAATACAACATTCGCGTGTGGTCACGTATTCTAAGAATGTATTTATCCCTGTTACCAACATGTGCAGGAACCATTGCGGCTACTGCGGGTTCAGGCGCAGCCCGGATGACCCACAGGCATATATTATGCAGCCTGCCCGGATTGAGGAAATACTCAAAAGAGGTGCTCAGAGCGGCTGCACTGAAGCCCTGTTCACTTTTGGTGAGCGGCCTGATGAGGATGCAGGATATTTGAGGCGGCTTAAGGCTATCGGGTATGACCGCACCCTGGATTACCTGCTGGACCTGTGCCGCATGGCTATTAAAATGGGACTATTGCCCCACTGCAACCCTGGAGTGCTTTCATACGCGGAACTTGCACTGCTCAAACCATTAAATGCCAGTATGGGACTGATGCTTGAGACCACTGCTCATTTGCAAGCCCATGAGGACTGTCCGGGCAAGGTACCGGAGAAGAGGATAGAGAGTATTGCAAATGCCGGTAAATTAAAGATACCTTTTACCACAGGGCTGCTGGTGGGTATCGGCGAAACAGAAAATGACCGTGTCAAGTCCCTTAAGACCATTGCCGGCCTGCACCGTGAATTCGGACACATCCAGGAGGTTATTATCCAGAACTTCACGCCTAAACCGGGCACGGCAATGGAACATCACCTACCCCCATCCATTGATGAGATGATCAGGACAGTCGAGCATGCGAGGGAGATTTTACCTGGGGACGTGGCTGTACAGGTACCGCCCAACCTCATCTCGCCCGGGGTGCTTATCGAACACGGTGCCTCGGACCTGGGCGGGATATCACCTGTGACCATCGATCACATCAATCCCGAACATGAATGGCCGGCAGTGGAGCAGCTTGGACAAAATGTGGGCAGGGATATCGTCCTCAGGGAACGTCTTCCCATTTATCCACAGTACATCAAGCAGGGCTGGTTCAGTGATGAGATACGGCCCCTGGTACAGCAC
>CBDUUM010000153.1:0-3700 GCA_965370445.1 uncultured Methanosarcinales archaeon | reverse complement strand
TTAGTCTGTCAGGTAGAGCAATTACTACCTATATGTTCATAATTCCCGGTACACTTTCTGCAGCAGTAGCGCATCACCCTCCTGGTTGGGGCTCTCACAGATCACTATACCTTTAATATCATACTCCTTCCAGGCCCTGACCAGCCCGTGATAATCCATATCCGACTCCTCCAGCATAAGGTGTTTCTTCTCCCCTTTTGGTCCGTATTCGATACCTGATATATGGATATGCATATTATCAAGTCCTTCCCGGCCCAGGTAATCCTCCACCATATTAAGTATCTGGCAGAACTCCTCGTACGAGTTCATAGCACCCTCTCTTGCATGCATGTGTGAGAAATCCAGGCATGGCATTACACCTTCCAGTTCGGCACTCATCTCCAGCAACTCGGTCAGTGTACCGAACTGGGAGGCTTTACCAGTAGTCTCAGGACGCAGTAGTACGCCAATCCCTTCATCTTCAAGACAGGTAGCCATTTCAAGCACGTGTGTCTTCACTATACCGTAAACCGTGTCAGAAGAGTCACCTTGATAAAACGCCGGATGGAACACCACGCCCCTGGCTCCGAATATATTACCTATACGGGCCGAGTCCAGGATACGTTTCCGGCTGGCATCAACCTTCTCAGTTTCCCTGGAATTGAGGTTGATGTAATAGGGTGCATGGACGCTTAGTGCCACATCCATTTCAATGGCGGCCTGCCCCACCTTTCCGGCGGTCTCCACTCCCATCTTCACTCCCCTGACAAACTCAACTTCCATGCAGTCCAGTCCAATTTCACGTACCCGTTTCACTCCTGACAGGGTATCCCTCTTTGAGGTACTTATGGGTGTGCCAGCCGTCCCGAATCGTAACATAACCTAATCTTTAAGGGCTGACCATATATGATTGTTTTTCACTACACGATCCAATGGGTAGAATATGGATGTGATGATGATGATAATGTTAATGAGAAATATTTATATAGTATAATGTATGTACTAAATATTGGACAGCACTTATCTTCCTATTCCCACACAAACATAACTCAAAAAGTCTGTCCACTCTTTTTTTTATATGGTACTATTATCTTTATCTATGAGGTGTTGCGGTGGATTTTTCAGCTTAGAAAACTTGATGAAAGGGAGTTAAACATCGATCAGTAACAGTACTTCCGATAATACGTAGTTCCGAATGACAACAATCACCTTAACCAATTTAAGCAACTCTAATTAGCCTAATTCACACTCCACATCTCAAAAAAATCGAATTATTATCTTATTCCCACCTCAATGTATTCTACAAACACCTAGATTCCAGCACATTTTACACAGCTTCCACACCCCTCTTCACTCCCCCACTTCCTCCAAAAATCAAAACCTATATGAACAAAGCATTATCATAATTAAAGATATGAAACGGGAATTAATAATAATCATTACTCTCTCACTGATCATCAGTGGTTGTGTCGATCAGGAACCTACTCCTGTTGATAGTACACAACAGGGACAAATTGAGACCGAACTGATCGATCTATCTG
Source organism: uncultured Methanosarcinales archaeon (assembly GCA_965370445.1). Lineage (GTDB taxonomy): Archaea > Halobacteriota > Methanosarcinia > Methanosarcinales > Methanocomedenaceae > Methanocomedens_A. The sequence goes on along the minus strand of CBDUUM010000153.1, from coordinate 2,180 downwards.
ATATCACAGGAGAAAATACCGAATTTATCAAATATTATTCATTACAGCCACTGAATATTAATATACAGGTTCCTCAATACCAATTACCTCTACCAGCAGATCAGATATCAAACTATGATGCGTTCTCTGAGAGTATCCCTCTTAGCAGCGAGGCCCTGGACCTGCTGGAAAAGAACGGATTTGTTGTGATAAAAAATCCATTTGATCCCGTAGAAGATGACATTATCCAGCCATATGATATATTGAAGGATGAAGAAGTACCGGTCTTTATAACAACAGATTCGCTGCTGCATCTTTATCACATCCAGTTTGATGAAACGCTGCGCCAGATCGAGGAGAGGGAATTCTACGACACCATCTGGAAGATCAGTGAAGAACTGTTGAATGAATCAATTAAGACCTACCAAAACAGTGATGCAGATGTAAAAGAAGCAGCAAGAAGAAATGTTGCATACTTTTCAGTCGGTCTGAGTCTACTTAAACCGGTTCCCGAACAGCTCTGCCCAAGCCAGTACGAATGGGAATGCACAGATGCTTATTTCACTGAAGATGATCTGGAGAAGTATAGTTTTGAGGTCCCGTCATATGTAATAGATGATGTTGAAAAAGAACTCAAATTAATAGATGAGCATTCGGGATTTGTAGAATCACCTATTTTTATTTATATTGAAGATTATTCCCAGTATGTTCCGAGAGGGCACTATACAAGATCAGAAAAACTAAAGAACTATTTTAAAGCGTTCATGTGGTATGGAAGAATGAGCATGCTGCTTAAGGGCTCTGATGCAATAGCACCGGGAACAACCGATCCGTCAGATGAAGATGGTTTTATCTCAGTAGAGGATGCCAGAATTCAGACGACAAGTGCATGCTTGATAGCATCCGAATTCGGTGAAGATCAATCACTTTTGGATAAGTGGGACAGGATATATTCAGTAACCGCCTTTTATGTGGGATTATCTGATGATCTTGGACCTTATGAGTACATCAATGCATTAAACTCGGTTTTTGGAGGGGCATTTGAACCGGCTGATCTAAATGAGGAGAACATAGGACAAATAAAAGCCCAACTGGCAGAGTACAGCTCACCGAAGATATACGGCGGGACAGGAGCATGTGAAATTCCACCTCCTTTTACACCAGAGCAGGCAGACCAGTGTTTGAACAACACCAAGGGATTCAGGCTGATGGGGCAGAGATTCATCCCTGACTCATACATGTTCACAAATCTTGTAGGTATATATACAGATGTTTATCAAGGCAACCAGGAGCCGTTCACCCTTGTTATCAGTGGTGCCGGAAGACCGGTAAGAGGATTTCCCAGAGGTCTTGATGTCATGGCATTGCTCGGATCAAATCGATCGATAGAACTGCTGGACGGGATGGATGATTCCAATTATCTGAACTATGAGAGCCAGTTCGGGCAACTGAAAGATGAATTTGATTCATTCGATGCTGCCCATTGGAATAAGAACCTGTACTGGTCGTGGTTATTCACGCTCAAACCCCTGCTGGATGATCATGGTGAGGGATATCCGACATTTATGCAAACAGATGCATGGAAGGATAAGGAACTGACCACCTCACTGGCTTCATGGACCGAACTGAGACATGATACGATCCTTTATGCCAAACAGAGCTATACTATGGCAGAGACTTCCTATGTTCCACCTCCTGAAGAAAAACCTGTTGTGGGTTATGTTGAACCTGTTCCTGAATTCTATAACAGACTGCTGGCACTGACACAGATGACAAATAAAGGCTTAAGCGATATGGATGTACTGGATGAATCAGCTAAATACAGACTGGATAATCTTGAAGTGATACTTGGGAGACTTGTTGAGATATCATCAGATGAGCTCGAAAATAAAGAGTTAAGTGAAGATGATTATGAGTTTATAAAGAATTTCGGTGATAGTCTGAATAGTGTGATCACTGATGTTGATGATAAGGCAAAAAAGACCACTATCATCGCTGATGTGCATACTGACGGTAATACAGGGCATGTTCTGGAAGAGGGTGTGGGATATGTGGACCTGATCGTTGTAGCATACCAACTCCCGGATGGAAGGATACTGATGGGGTCAGGTCCGGTTATGAGCTATTATGAGTTCAAGCAGCCTATGAATGACCGGCTTACCGATGAAGCCTGGAGAGAGATGCTGGATGCGGGTCCGCCC
>CBDUUM010000152.1:0-3721 GCA_965370445.1 uncultured Methanosarcinales archaeon | reverse complement strand
AATCCCAAACAAATCGAGCCAAAATGGCAGCAGCGCTGGGAAGAATCAGGTGCTTTCAAAGTAACAGAGGACCCATCCAGGCCAAAATACTACTGCCTTGAGATGTACCCGTACCCATCAGCAGCCCTGCACATGGGACATCTGCGTAATTACTCCATCGGTGACAGCATTGCAAGGTATAAACGGATGCAGGGTTACAATGTGCTCTACCCAATGGGCTACGATGCCTTCGGGCTGCCTGCAGAGAATGCAGCCATCAAGCAGAAGATAGACCCCGAAACCTGGACCCGCAGCAATATCGAATCAATCAAGGCCCAGCAGCAGGAAATGGGGCTGTCATACGACTGGTCAAGGCAGATACAGAGCCTTGATGCGGACTACTACAAATGGAACCAGTGGATATTCCTAAAACTGTATGAACGGGGCCTGACACTCAGGGAGAGCGCCATCATCAACTGGTGTCCTGACTGCAACACCGTACTTGCCAACGAGCAGGTCATTAGCGGTAGGTGCTGGCGCTGTTCATCAGTGGTGGAGCAGAGGGAGTTGAAGCAGTGGTTCTTCAGGATAACTGATTATGCCGATGAACTCCTGTCTGACCTGGACGGCCTGGACTGGCCTGAATCTGTCAAGCTGATGCAGCGCAACTGGATCGGACGCAGTGAAGGAACCATCATCAATTTCAACATTGCCGATACGGGCGAGACCATCCCCATATTCACAACCCGGCCCGATACCGTGTTCGGGGTCACGTTCATGGTATTCGCACCCGAGAACCCCCTGATAAAAGAATGGGTGGAAGGTACAGATTACCAGGCACCGTTTGAGGACTTCCTTGCCGAAGTACAGCAGGAAGATAAGTTCCAGCGCATAGCCGCAGACAGGGACAAGAGGGGATTATTCATCGGGAAGTATGCTGTAAACCCACTGACAGGAGATAAAATCCCGGTATTTGTTGGCAATTTCGTTATCTACGAATATGGCGGTGGAGCTGTGATGGCAGTGCCCGCCCACGACCAGCGCGACTTCGAGTTTGCAAAGGTATATGACATTGCCATCAAAGTGGTAATCCAGCCAGAAGACATGGAACTTGATGCCTATGCGATGACCGAAGCCTATATTGATGACGGGGTGCTGGTCAACAGCGGCGAGTTCGACGGCATGAACAACCGTGACGCTATAACCGGAATAAGCGATAAGCTGGAAAGTATGGACCTGGGCAGGCGTACTGTTAATTACAAACTCAGGGACTGGCTCATATCAAGGCAGCGCTACTGGGGCACACCAATTCCAATAATCTACTGCGACAACTGCGGCACCGTGCCCGTATCTATCAAGGACCTGCCTGTCAGCCTGCCCAAGGATGTGGAATTCACAGGCAGCGGCAACCCGCTGGCCACTTCACAGACCTTTGTCGATACCACATGTCCCACATGCGGCGGTGCTGCCTGCAGGGAGACCGATACTATGGATACCTTTGTGGACTCATCCTGGTATTTTTTCAAGTACTGCTCTCCCAGCTCTGAAGATGTCCCATTTGACAGGGAAGCCGCATCATACTGGATGCCAGTGGACCAGTATATCGGAGGCATCGAACACGCTATACTGCACCTGCTGTATGCCAGGTTCTTTACCAAGGCACTTAGGGATATCGGTCTGACAGATGTAAAAGAACCCTTTGCCAGGCTGCTGACCCAGGGCATGGTGAACAAGGAAGCACCTTATTGCGAGCAGTGCAGCAGGTTCTTACCCCCTGGAAATTTTGAGGGGGATTCATGCAGTGCCTGTGGCAGCAAATATACAATGAAGAGCGCAAAGATGTCCAAGAGCCTGGGTAATGTTGTAGACCCGCAGGTACTTATGGGAAAGTATGGTGCCGATGCTTCACGCTTCTTTATCCTTTTCGGCTCAAACCCTGAGCGGGAACTGGAATGGTCTGATACTGGTATTGATAGCGTCCATAAATTCCTTGAAAAGACCTTCCGCCTGCTGGTGGAACCGCCTGGTCCGGTTAAGGATACAACAGATGCCAATGACGATTATATCAATTTCATAATAAACAGCACCATAAAGGGTGCAACCGGGGCCTTTGAGGACCTGAAACTCAAGGATGCCATAAACCATATCATGAACCTTGTCGATGAACTGTCTGATTATGCCCGCTCCCCTGTCAATATTGAACTCTACGACCAGGGCAGGACGGTCATTACAATGCTCTTGAGCCCCATTACCCCACACCTGTGCGAGGAAGTATGGGAGTTCACCGGACATGATGGTTTCATCGGCCAGGCCCAGTGGCCTGAATATGACACTGATGTGGTCAGCGAATCAGGTGAGTTTAAATGGAACATGCTCCAGGACCTGACAGATGATATTAAGGAGATAATCAAGGTTGCCAGGATAACCTCGCCCAGGGTCATCAGGCTCATTACTGCGGCAGGGTGGAAGTTCGAGCTGGCCGGTATTTTCAGGCAGGAGTTTGCAAAGACCAAGGACAGGGGGCAGATCATGAAGGCCATGATGTCCACTGACCTGAAGCGGTATGGCAAGCAGGTAAACCAGATACTGGGCAAATATATGGATGACCCTTCCCTGGCACCGTCTGTTGATATGGGGCAGGAGGAGGAACATGATTTCCTGAAAAGTGCAATACCAATACTGGAATCACACTTTGGCTGCAGGGTTGAACTATACCTGGAAGAGGACTCGAAAGAGAAAAAGGCAGCAAATGCCGTGCCTGGCAGATCGGCGATAATGATAGATTAGGACCCGGGTCAACCGCAGGGAGACCGGCCGTACATACCGGTTCATTTTGCAAAACATACTTTGCTGCTAAACCAGATTACGAACAATTAACTACTTCACATGCAAATATACTATATGAGAACAAATGCCTGAATCACAGATAGAATTTGAAGTGAACGCTCCCATAGAATCGGTATGGGGTCTGATGGCTGACCCAAAAATGAGTACCCATTGTATTCCCGGACTGCTGGCATGTGAGATCACAGGACCCAATACCAACCTGTGGGTAATGGAGTTCCAGATAGGACCCATTATAAAAAGGATCGAGATGCACAGTACGACTGTTGAACTGGACCCGCCATACCATGGGAAATGGGTAGGCAAGGCAAAGGGTATCAGGATGAGCGGTGAGATCGATCTCAAAGAGAATACTAATTCCAGCACAACTGTATCCTATAAATTGACGCTGAAACCAAAAAGCATTTTTTTATTATCCATGTTATCTTTTATCGAGGAAAAACTAAAACGTGACGTTAAACAGTACGCTGAGAATGTGAAGTATCATGTAGAAAAGAACATTTAATTTGAAGATAATACAGGTTATACCAGGTTTCAGGTGGTTCCAGGATTTTGTTACGAAAGGCCAGGATTGAAGATGTGCCGCAGATCAGGCAGTTGATCAACATATATGCCAAGCAGGAGCTTATGCTGCCGCGGGCTATGGGGGACCTGTATGAGCTGATCAGGGACTTTTATGTTATCGAGGAGGATAGCAAGATAATCGCCTGCTGCGCCCTGCATGTGACATGGGAGGATTATGCAGAGATACTGTCCCTGGCCGTTGCTCCGGATAAGACAAGAAAGGGATACGGTTCAAGGATACTTGAAGCATGTCTCGAGGAGGTCCCGCAACTGGGAATCAGGCATGTGGTAACCCTGACCTATGTATGTGAGTTTTTTGAGCATCATGGATTCA
>CBDUUM010000151.1:0-3733 GCA_965370445.1 uncultured Methanosarcinales archaeon | reverse complement strand
ATGGGTGCCACAATGAGGCTTGGTGATTATTTTGCTGAACTGACACCGGGAAGCCTTGCCAATAAACTATATGGCTCTGATGCGATAATAGAGCGGCACCGCCATAGGTATGAAGTAAACCCGAAGTACATCGATGAGATGGAAAAGGCTGGCATGAAATTCACAGGACGTAACAAGAACAGGATGGAGATTGCCGAGATCCCCGAACATACTTTCTTCTTTTCCAGCCAGTTCCATCCTGAATTCAAGAGCAGACCCAACAGGCCTTCACCACCGTTTTTGGGTTTTGTCAGGGCCATGTTCGAGAAAACCAACTGATGCATACCAGCTAACGCTTACCAATTTTCACTAACTAACACTAACGCACAGTAACACTAACGAACACTAAATAACAATGCGGTTTTGGTGATCCATGAAGGCAAAAGTTGGCATATCTGTCCTGAATGGTGAGGTGCTTGCGCCCCCGTCCAAGAGTTACACACACAGGGCCGTGGTCATGGCATCCCTGGCAGAGCAGACCATTGTAAAGCGTCCCCTGCTATCTGCCGATACTACCGCTACTATAAGGGCATGCAAGGCACTGGGTGCTGTGATACGTGAGAAAGGTGACAGTCTCATTGTGGATGGTATGAAGGGGAAACCATCTGCACCTAATAGCATTATCGATGTTGCCAACAGCGGTACTACACTTCGGCTGATGATGGCTGTCAGTGCCCTGTGTGACGGTACAACGGTACTGACCGGGGACGACTCTATCCGTAAGCGCCCCAACACACCATTGATAGATGTCCTGAACCAGCTTGGGGCCAATGTCATTTCCACAAGGGATAACGGTATGGCACCCATTGAAGTGAAAGGTCCCATGACCGGAGGTGAGGCGGTGATGGACGGAAGTATCAGCAGCCAGTTCTTTTCGGCCCTTCTCATGGCCTGCCCGCTGTGCCGGACCGGGACCGTGGTCAAGGTGGATGGTGAATTGAAGTCCAGGCCGTATGTGGAGATCACCATTGAGATGCTGGAAAGTGCAGGTATTAAGATAGAACTGGTTGAAGACGATAAGGGGCACCTGTCATTTATCATTCCTCCAAACCAGTCATACGAATTAACCGAATACACGGTGTACACGGTGCCAGGTGATTTTTCTTCCGCATCATACCTGCTGGCGGCCGGTGCCCTGGCAGGCGGCGGTATTACCGTGGGCGGATTATTTCCGAATAAGCAGGGCGATGCTGCTATAATCCCAATCCTGCAGGATATGGGTGCAAACCTGGAATGGGATTTGGAGCGGGGTGAGGTGAGGGTGAATAAAAGCCAGTTGACAGGTGTAACTGTTGATGTTGGGATGACACCTGACCTGGTGCCCACACTGGCTGTACTGGGTGCGCTTTCAGGAGGCGAGATGGTGATTGAGAATGCCGGACATGTCAGGTATAAGGAGACCGACCGCCTGCACGCCATGACCGTTGAACTGGGTAAGATGGGAGTGGATATAACAGAGGAGCCTGACCGGCTGGTGATAAGGGGCGGCGGCCTGCATGGTGCCCGGGTGAGCGGCTGGCACGACCACCGGATCGTGATGGCGCTGACTGTGGCCGGAATGGTTGCAGGAGATACAATTATAGATACGGCCGAATCTGTTGATATTTCTTATCCTGGCTTCTTTGAAGCCATGAAGTCACTTGGCGGGGATATTACTCTGGACATGGTGTCTCAAAAATAACTTTTTACGACACCTTGAAGTTCCGGGTGTTTCTAACACATGGAATATGATTAAGTCCGGGGCTGTTATTAATTTTTATTACATATAATATAAATTACATAAATTATATATTTCAACATCCATGGCCACCACCGGCTGCGCCAAACAACACCCGAGGCAGTCGGCGGCGGCACCCACCAGCCAACCATAAATCTCCCACTTTGCACTCATGGACCACCGGGCTAGTAGCTAGTATTTTCTTGATGTGCGTACCTATTTTTCAGGAATAAAATCCAACATCAATTTTAAATCATTTACGATCAATTCGAAGTCTGGAAGGTCCCTGGTAAGTCTGGCAAGAGCGATAGTCCAGAATTTTTTTGCTTCAGAAAGTCTATTTGAGTCAAAAAACAGATCAGGTTTAAAATCGACTCCTGTGATCTGGCATTTTTCGATAAGTAGTTCTCCAATCTTACCCTTATCGAAGTCCTTTTCTTTCAAGAGCCGCCAGACATCGTAATAGTCTCTTGCCTTACCTCTTTGAAGGATGCTTCGAAGCTTTTCAACCAGGATTTCATTAGGCGAATAAACAAGTACTTCAAATGATGGAATATCGTTATATTCAGGCTTCACGTTTATCCGATGGGGCTTTTCGATCAATTTTTCTTTCAAAGATATATCAAAGGAAATCTTATTCTTAAATCCCATGGGCCCGAGGAACTGGACATCAGCAAATATGGCAAACTTTCCTGCATTAAAAGCACTGAATGAATAAACTATATCACTCATCCTGTTGACCGATACGAAAACCTCTTCAAAACCCTGTTTCAAACCCTTTGGATCAACCTCACTTATGATGGTAAAGTCCATATCCTCGGAAAGACGCCATTCAGGAAAATAGATTTTCCTTATCGCAGTTCCTCCCTTAAAGATCAGGATGTCCCTAATCTTTGACTCATTCCAGTAAATGCCGCTGAGAAGCCATGTAAGTGCATAATCCTTTTCAAAAGTAGCTACATTGAATCCGGTCTTTCTGGCCCGCCTTCTTAATTCATTTTCATCCATATCAATACCTCATCCAGTCCATCAGTTCACCTTCTGTCCGGTTTATGATAAGTCCGTACTTTTTGGAATATTCCAGCGCTTTTTTTGGACCGAGAGGATCAAGCCACATATATCCTTTCTGCCTTCCTGGAATTATTTTTGCAGATATTTTACCTTCCAATCCCAGCAATTCCAATGCATAACATACCCTCCTGACAACGACATTTACTTTTGTTCTTTTTGAATACTCAAATAGTTTCATAAAGTCAAGTTCATCCCTGGCGTTCCATATCCCTTTGAATGCTTCATCCAGACCACCGCAGTATTTGGGGTAAAGCATGCAGTCAACTATGGTCTTCTCTCTTGAAGATATATAGAAACTGCCTCTTGCAGTTTTCTCTTCCACAAAACCGAAAAATTTCTTTTTTGCCAATGTGATAAATTCGAACCGGGTATCTCCATATTCCAAGTCTCTTTTTCTCTGTGTTGTGGCAACAAAGACTACACGCGGGACCTGTTCGGTCATACCCCAATAGTTAAGAGCAGTCCAGAAACCGATGTAATAAGTATCTATTATGTATGGAACGATAAGATTTGGAACCTCAGACCATGATCCTTCATACCCTGCTCTTGCAGGTATCAGCAGATATTTTCCTTTTTCTATCTCTTCGATCCTTCTTTTTTTCTTTAAGCGGTATATCACATTCCAGACAGAGGGATCGGATGTTCCAAGAATCTGCTTTGCATCGTTTATTGTAAAGATAGATACATTCTCCTCTTCCAGGGTGAATAACAGTTTGAGTTCATTAGCACCTAATCTTATGTTTTGTGTAGTCATAATCTTGTTTAAAGCGAGTATTGTTACACAAATATTAATATCTTCCTATTCTTAGTGGATATACTTAACCATCACATGACCACTCCTGAGTATGGAAGAGGATTGTGAATGCCCGCCACCGGCTGCGTCCAACAACACCCGAAGCCACCGCC
>CBDUUM010000150.1:0-3746 GCA_965370445.1 uncultured Methanosarcinales archaeon | reverse complement strand
GATGGAACAACAGGTAGTGAGCCCGCCAGACAGGAAGAGGACAAGCCCGAACCTGACGAGATAGTATATGAACTGATGGGTATAATGGATAAGGGGGATGGCGTGCCGCTCACTGAACTGGCGGATGAATCAAAACGAAGTGGTCTTACCGATGAACAGGTTGACGATGCTGTGAAGACATTGATGTCAGAAGGCAGGTGTTACGAGCCCAGGATAGGTGTACTTCGCAGAGTATGAAAAGGCAAATAAGAACAAACATTTAATATTTTATCATACATCTTAAAATTAAAAAAAGTTTCATACCATCCCGTGTACCAGGTGAAATAATGAAATCTGTTGAAGAAATTCTTAAAATAATCAGTGAAAAAGACGTCAGGTTTGTAAGGTTGCAGTTCGTGGATATACAGGGTATCGTCAAGAATGTGGCCATACCAGTGTCCCAGATCGATAAGGCGTTGGATCAGGGAATATCCTTTGATGGCTCGTCCGTTGAAGGTTTTGTCAGGATAGAAGAATCAGACATGGTCTTAAAACCGGATATTAATACCTTCCAGATACTACCATGGAGCCATGACGGAGGTAACAGTGCCAGGATGATATGTGATGTCCACCTGCCTAACGGCGAATCTTTCGAAGGTGACCCCAGGTATGTGCTCAGGCGTGCCATGGAAGAAGCGGCGTCCATGGGTTTTGAGATGAATACCGGACCCGAACTTGAATTTTTCCTGTTTGAGAAAAAAGACGGACGCCCTACCACTATTCCACATGACTCTGCAGGGTATTTTGACTTCGGGCCTGTGGACCTGGCAGAAAATATTCGCAGGGAGATCGTGGTCGCACTGGAAGGCATGGGATTCGAGATAGAGGCCTCACATCATGAGGTTGCATCAGGCCAGCATGAGATCGACTTCAAATACGATGATGCCCTTATCACGGCTGACAATGTGGTGACCTTTAAATATGTCACCAGGACAATTGCCAATAATATGGGATTACATGCCACATTTATGCCCAAACCCCTGTTCAGTGAGAACGGCAGTGGCATGCACATCAACATTTCCCTGTTCAAGGATGGACAGAACGCTTTTTATGACCCTGATAGTAAATATGGCATCAGTGATACTTTGAGATACTTCATTGGCGGAATTTTGAAACATGTTAAAGCTATTACTGCAATCATTAATCCAATTGTCAACTCATATAAGAGATTGGTGCCAGGGTATGAAGCACCTGTATATGTTTCATGGTCGGGAGCTAACCGGAGTTCACTTATCAGGATACCTATGGCCAGGGGTTTGAGCACAAGGATCGAATTGCGCAGTCCTGACCCCTCCTGTAATCCATACCTGTCCTTTGCGGTCATACTTACGGCAGGACTGGATGGTATCAAGAATAAGATCGACCCCGGTGATCCGGTAAAGGATAATATTTACAAGATGACAGATGAGGAACGCCTGGAACACAACATTGATTCACTGCCAGGGACTCTCAGGGATGCACTGAACGAACTGGAAAGTGATAATATTTTAATTAAATCCCTGGGTCCACATGTTTTTAATAACTTCATGAGGTTGGGCCGTGCCGAATGGGAATCATACAGGATACAGGTACATGACTGGGAAATCCAGCGGTATATCAATATCATGTAAGAAAAAATGGTACAAATTATGAACACCTCAACTCCTGACCCCCAGGTGCAGCGAAAACTTATAGAGATTTTAAGGATTATCACTGAAAGCGATGGTGCTATCGGTGCTCGCATCATTGCTGACAAAATGAGGGAAAGAGGGTACCAGATAGGGGAGCGGGGTGTCAGGTACCATCTTAGGATATTAGACGAGAGGGGGCTGACCGCAAGGGAAGGATATTCCGGGCGGGTCATTACCGAAAAAGGCCTGCAGGAACTGGAAGACGGTCTCATAGGCCACAGGGTAGGATTTATTATCACTGCCATTGATGAACTGGTCTATAAAACGGACCTTGATGTGGAAACAGGGGAAGGCAACGTGATCGTGAACATGGCCCTGATCGACAAGGATGATTTTGATGATAGTATTGAGATTATTGCGGGTATGAGCGAAACCCCGTACTCCATAAGCCCATATATCCAGGTTATTGAAGAAGATACCATTGATTACAGGTTGCCGGAAGGAAAGGTAGGCATTGCTACCGTATGCAGCATTACAATTGATGGAATACTGGCAAAGAACGGGATACCTGTAAACACGAAATACGGAGGCCTCGTACAGATTGAAAACGGGACTCCTGCCACTTTTTCAGATATACTGTTATACAGCGGCACCACTATTGATCCGATGAAGATATTTATCAACCGGAGAATGACTTCGGTACTGGACGTGCTTGAGACCGGAAATGGTAAACTCCTTGCAAATATGAGGGAGATACCTGCTTCAGCTAAAGAGCATGCCATTGAGGTCCTTGACAAGGCCAAAGGTATAGATATCGACGGCCTGATCGGAATCGGTAAGCCCGGGAGTCCAATATTCAAGGCTCCTGTCAGTCCGGGAAAGATAGGATTACCCATATACGCCGGCCTGAACAGTATTGTGGCAATAGAAGAAAGCGGTATTGATGTGTCGGTATTCCCCATATCCAGGATGGCTAATTATAAGAATATGACCCGGCTGTAGTTCTTCTATGGAAATTCGGGAAGGTTTACCAGACGATCTTGGAACATTGATCGATTTCATGGAACTGGTCGACCATGAGTTTGTCCCGCCGCTATCCTTGCGCCCGGGCGGTATATACGACAGGGTATCGGGAACTCTTGCTAAGGTTGATTCCAATTTTCTTATTAGTGAGTCCAATGGAAGAGTGGTTGGTGTCGTGGGATACAGGAAGAACTGGAACGGGATAGAAGAAGTAATGAGGGAAGCATATATTTCGTTCATTGCTGTTCATCCCGGGTACAGGGGGCAGAATATCGCCAGGTTGCTGGACCGGGCACTGGCACGAAAACTGGGCCCTGACGGGATGACACACGTCAACGTCACCACATGGTCTACAAACCCTGGTGCATACCGGATGTACCAGCAGTTTGGTTATTTCGTTTCAACGACCTTGAAAGACCACCGGGGGCCGGGCGTGGATACTATCTATTTCAGGAAGAGTCTCAAGTGAACCATGACGTCAGATAAGGGCCTTTTTTATCAGGCTGGCATATACTGAACTGTCCACTGACTTTCCGGCCCATACCCGTTTCACATCACAGTTATGGATAACAGCGGTCAGGGGCATTTTTTTATCCTCATCCGGTGCGCCCTGGAATAGTATGTGGTAAAGGGCTCCTGCCGGATTGTCTTCGCTTATCTCGAATATGGATATGGAATCACCGTACTTCTCATCCACGACCCGGATGTTGGCCTCATTGGCCAGGCATATCTTGCAGGTATCCTCCCGCTGGCGATCACGCATGATGTTGAGTAAAACAGGTTCTGGGACTGCGCAGATGGCTCCTACCACCTGCTCAAGGGGGGCATATCGCGATTCGACCAGGTTATCTACACTGTCCCCTAACTGTACCAAAACCTCGTCGCAGGATATGGAATGCTTAGCGGCAAGTGATTCTACCAGCCTGGTTTTGAAGGATTGTCTGTGTTCGTCAAGTTTTTTTTGCAGGTCCAATGATATCACGCACCTGATATGGATACATTGATAGAAATCCCATTATATAAATAAATTACAGGATAAGTCTGATAATGCTAAAAAGGATTCCGCAGACGCTG
>CBDUUM010000149.1:0-3746 GCA_965370445.1 uncultured Methanosarcinales archaeon | reverse complement strand
ATATAGGATGAATATATGTCTAAAAAATGATTACCCGCATGCGTTCCTCCCTTTGCTGTCCTGCCCCCGCCGCCGGTCTGCCTAACTCAGTACAAAAACACGCATGTAGTGGGTGGTTCGCTTTACTTGTACGGCGGCACAATGCTATGCCTGCCTGAATATCTCGTATCCAAAAACTGTGATCGTGATCACAACAGACACCAGCGACAGCACAATCACTGCATTTGAGTAATAGACATTGAGCACATACCACGAAAGTCCTCCCATAACATGCGTAATGCTCATCAGCAGGATGATGGCAACACCAACATAATAAATATCCGAATCAATGAGGAATTTTAGCACAATGTAGGCAGCAGTATAGTAGAAGAAGATCGTAAATACCAGATATGGAATTACCATATCGTGCCTGATCGCATATGTCAGGGTCGGACTGAATTCGTATTGCAGGACCGTCTCGATACTGCCTGCAAAATAGAACGTCAGGCTATAGTCGATGATCACCCCCGCACAAAGAAGGAGTGGAAGCATCCTATAGCTGCGATAGATCGATTGTAAGTTCTGAGATATTTGCTGCATAATCACTGATCCGGTTGAAGCTGTCCAAAATGATCTCGATCGATGGGACAGTTGGCGATTGTTCGATTTCAGATACCTTCATGTTTAGATTCTTCTTATCTGCCAAAACCTTGTTTGCCAATTTTTTATCCGAATGTCTGAGCGATTCAACGCTCTGGGAGACGAGACTCTGTGAAGCCTTCCCGATCTCTATGATCTGCATTAGAACATCTTCCGGGATACTGGCAGGGTCGAGGTGTCCTGCGATCTTGGCCGCATGATCGCCGATGCGCTCGATATTCTGTGCAGCGAGTCGATAATAGAACGATTCGATGAGGCCCAGTTCATCCATTTTCGTAACCCTGTTCGGATCAAGTCGATCGATATACTGTTTTGAGACCAGCAGATACATTCTATCAACGTCATCATCCCTTGAGATAATCTCTTTAAGTATTGTGCCATCCTTTTCTTTCAACACATTGATCATATCATCGAGCATCAGGTACACAAGTGAAGACATCCGTTTAAGTCCCTTTTCAAGTGTGAATTCATCAGTATCAAGGAGGTCCTGGATCACGATCTTAGCATCACTTTCTTCAACAACTTCGATCCCGATCAGGTTCTGGCATATTCCTCTTATCTCTTTTTTCATCTTCTGCGGGATATTGCCGCCGCGTATCTCAATGAACTGGTATCCGCCTATCACATATGCGCCTATGATATCACGCATGAGCTCATCTATTTGCTTGCCGTGTTCCAATTTTTTCACACGTGGAGCTGCTTTGTAGCCCGGCGGCGTGATCACTATTGCCCCATCACTCCGGTATGAGATCGAGACCATTGATCCGGCCGCCAGCCCTGAATCCACAGCCCACCTCTTCGGGAGTGTAACAATAAATGTCGATTTTCCAGTCATCTGCACTTTTCTTGTATCCATAAAACGCCTCAGTTCAGCTTCACCCTGTCACCTGTTACCATATACACCACGCTCTCGCAGATATTGGTGGCATGATCCCCGATCCGCTCAAGGTAGCGCGCCACAAACGTCAGGTGGGATGCACTGGCAAGCTTTCTCGGATCCTCGACCATCAACGTAATTAACTCCCGCCTGATCTGGTCAAACAGTGCATCGATCCCATCATCACATTTTGCGGTCTCATAAGCCAGGTCAGGGTTCGACTCACTGAAAGCCTGCAGTACACGGTCCAGCATCTCGCATGCTATGCCGGCCATTCTGGGAATATCGATCAGGGGTTTGATATGTTTCTCATCCCCTATCACAACGACGATCTTTGCAATATCCACAGCAAGGTCGCTCATCCGCTCAAGGTCGAGATTTATCTTGATAACAGCCCCTATCATCCGCAGATCCCGGGCCATTGGCTGCTGGAGTGCAAGAAGCCGCATGCACTTAATCTCAATCTTAGCAGAATGATCATCTATTCCAATATCGCCTTTTATTACAGCCTCTGCCTGTTCGACATTGTGGTCACATAGTGCCTCAACTGAATTTTTGATAGATGTGCCTACAAGTTCACCGAGTCTTAAGACCATCTGCCGTACTTCTGCAAGTTCCTCATGGTATTGTTCCCGAACCATTATATCCCTCCTGTTCTATCTCCTGTTCTTGTATCCTGATCTCCTGTTCTTGTATCCTGATCTCCTTTTCTTGTCTCAGGATCGTCGTGCGCTTGATCATCCGAACCGTCCTGTAATGTAATTCTCTGTACTCTTTTCAACAGGACGTTCAAATATCTGTTTTGTCTTCCCGAACTCGATCATCTCACCGAGCAGGAAATACGCAGTATAATCAGATACCCTGGCAGCTTGCTGCATATTATGCGTCACGATGATGATCGTATAATCATGTTTCAGCTCATTGATCAGGTCCTCGATCTTGGCTGTTGATATCGGGTCAAGTGCACTGCACGGTTCATCGAACAGTATTACATCCGGTTTAACTGCAAGTGTTCGTGCGATACAGAGCCGCTGCTGCTGTCCCCCGCTCAGGTCAAGTGCAGGTTTGTCCAGTATGTCACCTACCTCGTCCCAGAGCGCAGCAGCCTTAAGACTGTCTTCGACCACCTTATCCAGTTCGTGTTTTGCCTGCGTTCCGTGAATGCGCGGTCCGTATGCGATGTTGTCATAGATGGACATCGGGAACGGGTTTGGCTTCTGGAAGACCATCCCTATTTTTTTCCTCAATACAACAACATCCACATCCTTTTCGTAGACATCCCTGCCTTCAAAGAGCACCTTACCGGTGATACGGCACCCCTTTATGAGGTCATTCATCCGGTTAATGCACCGGATGAACGTGGATTTACCACATCCGGACGGACCGATCAGGGCAGTGACCCTGTTCTTTTCTATCAGGATCGAAACATCTTTCAAAGCCTGTGCACTGCCGTACCAGAGGTCCAGGTTGCGGCTTTCGATCTCAATATCTTCTATTCCCATCGATTTTTTTCTCCTTATTCTTATTTTTTCACCATAAATATTATAATTAGTATCAATGACGTAACCCGGCCCTGGCCTGGTAATAACGCTGGATCGCAACAGCAGTAAAATTGATCAAAAGCACCATCCCGAGCAATACAGCCGCACTGCCGTACGCCATGTCATCTGATATGCCCTCAGACGCAAGGATATACAGGTGGTACGGCAGTGCACGCACAGGATCGAATATCGATTCCGGCAAAAGCAGCGAGGATCCGGCTGTATACATGATCACGGCAGTCTCACCGATCGCTTTTCCGGTCCCGAGTATTATCCCTGTCGTGATACCTGGAAGGGCACCCGGGATTACAACCTGCCGGATGGTCTGCCACTTCGTAGCCCCGAGCGCAAGACTCCCCTCCTTTAGACCACCTGATACTGTTTTTATCGCTTCTTCTGAAGCCCTGACTGTCCAGGGTAGTATCATGAACATCAATGCAAGTCCTCCTGAGAGGATTGAAAAACCGAACCCGAGATATACCACAAGGAATGCGTATCCGAAGAGTCCGATCACAATTGACGGGATCCCTGCAAGGCATTCCACACAAAATGTAATGATATGCGTTACAGCATTGTCCGGTGCATACTCGGTAAGGTATACCGCTGCTCCGATACCGATCGGGGCAGCAGTCAGTATCGCAACCGCAACAAGGCAGAGCGTTCCGACAATAGCAGGAAAGATACCCCCT
>CBDUUM010000148.1:0-3747 GCA_965370445.1 uncultured Methanosarcinales archaeon | reverse complement strand
CCGGCTCTTCTTCCCCGGGAGTTTCCGGTTCCACTTCAACTTCTTCCTCCGGCTCTTTATCAGAAGCTGCTACCGTTTCTGCTTCAAGGAAATCCTCTTCCTTTTCAGGAATTGGTCCGGATTCAAGGTTTCCAGATTCCTCCCCGGAATCCTGCGAAGTCTCATTATCCTTTTCGTTCATAATTTATCCCTCATAAATGACAATAAGTAAAATCATATAAAATCTTTTTTAGCATTACTATATAGAAAGTTATCATTATTTATGCTTTATCAACTTTTCCATGAGGTAATGAGGAATAGTCCATTGGTCCAATAATAGTATTGAAGGATACAAATAATAGTAGTGGAGGGTACAAACGAGGGAAGGGGGTGGGAGAAAATAAAATACTGCTAAACCCCGTTTGTACACGTAACTATTATATATTTATTGTATATAAGTATTTCGTACGGATACGAACAAAAAAACGTGAAATATAAGACCCCCTTATTTCCACTGGACCAAAAACAATATCAAGAGAATACTTTCACCCCGCTCTCTTTAGAAACATTCATATCTGATTACCAGTCATAAACCGGATTAATTAAAATGACAAAACATTCATCTGAACCTGTCTGGGAAGAATTCTATAAACGTTATTACTGGGAGCAACTGCTATCCCTTGCAGGCATTTACCCGGAAAGTAAGAGTCTGGTAATTGAATTTCCTGATATTGAAAGATATGACCTGGAACTTGCAACAGAGCTACTGGAAACACCTACCAAAGTGCTGGATGATGCAAATAATGCTCTTCAGAAGATAGACCTGCCTATGGATGTAACCTTAGAGGATGCCTACATAAGGATTGTCAAGCTCACTTCAAGGATAGATATACGCCTTCTAAGGAGCGAAAATATTTCGAAACTAATCGCTATTGATGGCATAATCAGGAAGGCTACTGAGGTCAGGCCCAAACTGGTCATGGCAGCTTTTGAATGCCAGAGGTGCGGCCATATAACACATGTTTTCCAGAGCGGCAATAAGTTCGTACAGCCCCTGGAATGCGAAAATGAGCAATGCGGCAGGCAGGGTCCGTTCAAATTGCTTGTAAATGAATCAGCTTTCGTGGATGCCCAGAAGCTCAGGCTGCAGGAGTCCCCGGAAGACCTGAGGGGCGGTGAACAGCCCCAAACCCTGGATATTGACATTGAGGATGACCTGTCAGGACTGGTGGCCCCTGGGGACCGTGTGACCATTGTGGGTACACTGAGGAGTTACCAGAGAGAAAAAAACCAGATCAAGAGCACCTACTTTGACCTGGTGCTGGACGGACTGTCGATCGAACGGGAAGACCATGAGTTTGATGAGATCAAGATCACACCTGAAGATGAAGAGTTGATAAGGGAACTGGGCGGTTCACCTGATATTTATGACAGGATGATATCCTCTATCGCCCCCAGCATCTTTGGCTATGGCGAGATAAAGGAAGCTATGGCACTGCAGTTATTCTCGGGAGTGGCAAAACATTTGCCTGACGGGACAAGGATCAGGGGTGATATCCATATGCTACTGGTGGGAGACCCTGGTATTGCTAAATCCCAGCTTTTACGCTATGCTATAAAATTATCGCCCAGGGGCATCTACACATCCGGCAAGGGCACTACATCTGCCGGTCTTACTGCAGCGGCAGTTAAGGATGACTTCGGTGACGGTCGGTGGACACTGGAAGCCGGCGCACTGGTACTGGCAGATAAGGGCATGGCAGCAGTGGATGAGATGGACAAGATGGCAAAGGAAGACAGGAGTGCCCTGCACGAGGCCATGGAACAGCAGACCATAAGTATTGCAAAAGCTGGTATACTGGCTACTCTTAAGAGCCGGTGTGCCCTGCTGGGTGCGGCCAATCCCAAATTTGGCAGGTTCGACAAGTATGAGAACATTCCACAGCAGATCAATATGCCTCCTGCCCTCATCTCCAGGTTCGACCTTATCTTCATACTGACTGACGAGCCCGGTAAGAAAAAGGATACAGATATTGCCGAGCATATAATGAAAGGGCACTACGCGGGAGAGATCAATGCCCAGTTCCATAATGTACAATCATCAATTGTCACCCAGGACCAGATCGATGAAGCTATGGAGGTGATCCAGCCTTCCATTGACCCGGAATTGATGAGGAAATATATCGCTTATTCCAAACGTAACATTTTTCCTGTCCTGGAGGGCGATTCCAGGCAGATGATCATTGATTTTTACCTTAACCTCAGGAACCAGGGGTCATCCGATCCCAATTCTCCTGTACCTGTTACTGCCAGGCAGCTTGAGGCCCTGGTCCGCCTGGCAGAGGCATCAGCAAGGATGCGGCTCAGTAATGTTGTGACCACAACTGATGTGAACCGCATTATCAGGATAGTGAATGAAAGCCTGAGGCAGGTTATGACCGACCCGGAGACAGGGAAACTTGATGTCGATATGATCAGTACCGGTATGGCTAAAAGCCAGCGTGATCGGGCCAAGTTGATCCGTGATATTATACGTGAGCTCCAGCAAGAACACGAAGGTAAGGCACCAAAGGATGAAGTGTTACTGCATGCATCAGAGGCCGGGATAGATGAAGATAAGGCAGAGGATATAATAAAGAGGCTTAAAAGGGAAGGGGCCATCTTTGAACCAAGGAACGGCTACTTAAAATCAACATAAGGTTTAATAGTTTGTAATCCAAGCTGTGACCATGTATATCAAAATGTATGATACTGAAGAATCGGTGCTGGTAGCAGTTTGTGATCGTGGTCTCATAGGAAATACCTATAGGGACTCCGGACTGAAACTTGAAGTAACTGAAGAGTTCTACAAAGGGGAACTGGTTGATGCTGCCATGGTACAGACAGCTCTTTTAGAAGCTACCACTGCAAATATTGTTGGAGAACAGAGTATTGCTGCTGCCATATCATGCGGGGCCATAGCCCCGGAAAGCGTAATCGTCATCAGCGGCGTACCCCATGCCCAGATGTTCAAGGTGTGAACTTAATAGGTATACTTTTTTTGGAAAAAGATATATTCAGGTATTACGATTAGTGGCTTTAAGCTATAAGGAGAAACCACTTTGCCAGATACAGAAACCGAAGTAACCAATACGCCTGTGACATTACTGGATGATAATGAATTGTTATCTATTGTAATTGAAAAACATAATCGGTTCATGGGTGAATACAGCAGTGAATTGAAAGATATCGAAGAAAAGATGGGGTCCGGTCGTTCTGAATACAATCGAATAAATAAGGAACTTGAAGCCCTTGAAACACGCCTTGTTGTATTAAAGGAAAAACGCCACCAATTATATTTCCAGGCAGGCAAACTGCGTTTGAAACTTCTTAAAACTATCAGTGATAAGGAGAAAATACAGCACCTGGAAAGTGAGATCGGGAATATCGAGAACAAGCTTCAAAATGCAAATCTTTCTTCAAGTGAGGAGAATGATCATATCGACAGGATAAGATCATTGGTTAAAGAAATTATCGACACAATTCCTGACAGTAATATGGCACAACAGGCAACTGTATCTTCCATCCTTGATATACTTGAGACAGCAAAAGCGGCCAGAAGTGAACTTGATGAAATGCTGAATGCTCCTGATGAGCACAGAAAGGAATCAATTGCGCTGAAACAGGAAGTTGAAGACCGGGAGGCAAGGCTGGCCTGGCTCAAGCGCAGGACCGGCCTTCACAAGGAAGCCCTGGGATACTGGGAGAATGTAGGGGCAGGAGAGGGGG
>CBDUUM010000147.1:0-3749 GCA_965370445.1 uncultured Methanosarcinales archaeon | reverse complement strand
ATGTCTGACAACAATAATATATATAGTTTACGCTGGGTTGGCCTTTGGATCAAGACCGGATTGGTAGGATACGGTCCAATCCAGTGCAGTTCAATCCAGTGCAGTCCAATTCTGTATATCCTGTCAAAATATCTGATTGAACCTAAGAAAATTACCAATATCGATATCGATATACGTGGGTCGCTGGTGTTGGTGAATTAAATTGTTGCATTATTTACTACATACTTATTACCACAAGTAATATATATGATGTAATTTTATTACATCCTGCGTGGTTACAGTGACTGATAAAACAATACAGGACATCAATGCTAAGATCGCTGACGGCAGCGTCCATGTAGTAACGGCAGAAGAGATGCCGGACATCGTGGCAGAACTGGGACCGGTTGGCGCTGCAAAGGAAATAGATATAGTTACTACAGGTACTTTCGGGGCCATGTGTTCATCCGGTGCCTTTCTCAATTTTGGGCATTCAGACCCACCCATCAAGCTGCAAAAGGTGTGGCTCAATGACGTTGAAGCTTATGCCGGTCTGGCCGCCATCGATGCCTATATAGGTGCAACCCAGCTCAGTGAGAGCAGGGGCATGGAGTACGGAGGAGCACATGTGATAGAGGACCTTGTGGCAGGTAAGTCCATAGATATCCATGCCACAGCCTATGGCACCGACTGCTATCCCCGCAAGGTGCTTGATACTACTGTAACCATAGACGACTTAAACCAGGCAATAATGTTCAATCCAAGAAACGGTTACCAGCGGTATAATGTAGCTGCCAACTGCTCGGACCGTATACTGCACACTTATATGGGAACACTCCTACCTAACTGCGGCAATGTCACATATTCAGGGGCAGGTGTACTTTCACCAATGTACAACGACCCCACTTACCAGACCATAGGCGTAGGGAGCCGCATTTTCCTGTGCGGAGCCCAGGGATATGTGACCGGGCAAGGTACCCAGCACGACCCAGCCAATAATTTCGCGACAATGATGGTACAGGGCGACCTGAAACAGATGGATAAAAAATACGTAAAGGGTGCCAGCTTCCATGGATATGGCACATCCCAATACGTGGGTATAGGCATCCCAATACCTATTTTGAACGCAGATATTGCAAAGGCCACTGCTGTGACCGATGCTGATATCACCGTTGACGTGCTGGACTACGGCGTGGCGCGCAGGAGCAGGCCTGTACTGCGCCAGGTTACCTATGAAGAACTGAAGTCAGGCATGATAGACATTAACGGCATGGAGATTACAACGTCCCCCATGTCCAGTTTCCATGATGCCAGGGCCATTGCCGGGGAATTGAAGGACTGGATACAAAAGGGGACGTTCTATCCGACGCTTCCGGTAGAGCGCTTGCCCAGTACTGGCGTGGAGTTCAAGCCAATGAAACAGATAGGTGAACGTCCCACTGTAGCTGATGTGATGGCAAAGCGGGTAACCA
Organism: uncultured Methanosarcinales archaeon; assembly: GCA_965370445.1. Classification (GTDB taxonomy): domain Archaea; phylum Halobacteriota; class Methanosarcinia; order Methanosarcinales; family Methanocomedenaceae; genus Methanocomedens_A. Next base: position 2,298 of record CBDUUM010000147.1, on the reverse strand, counting down.
CTATTCAGCAGGGGCTGACGGTGGAGGATGCTGCAAAGATGATCATGGAAGGGAACTTCAACCACCTGCCTGTGGTGTCGGATGAGGGACGGTTGGTGGGAATTATCACGGCATGGGACATTGCCAAGGCTGTGGCAAAGAACAAGCGGGACAAACTGGATTATATCATGACCAGGACTGTGGTCACTGCTGATATCACCGAACCTATCGATATAGTGGCACGAAGGCTGGAGCAGCACAATATCAGTGCCCTGCCTGTGGTGGATAAACACAGCAGGGTGATGGGTATCATTACCAGTGATGATATCAGTAAACTGGTGGCCAGGAGGTAGGAGATATGAAGATCATATTACATGCAACCCCGGATATTACTCCAAAACCCTTGATAGCAGAGGTGATACTGGAGACCGGGGCACTGTTGAACATAGATAGGGCAGATGTGAAACCAAAAGGTGGCGAAGTTGTGATAGATGTGCCACCAGACCTATACGACCAGGTTGCAGCAGCTTTTGAGACGCGCGGTGCCACTATAACATGCCTGAAGCATCCGATAATCAAGGACGATGATGAGTGCGTCAACTGCGGTGCATGTATCTCGGTGTGTCCCACCGGTGTGATATCCTTCAGGGACGACTGGAGTGTGCAGATGGACGTAGATAAGTGTGTGCAGTGCGGTGCGTGTGTGACTATGTGTCCCCATGCTGCGTTGAAGCTTGTGAAGTACTGAATATTGTCTATGTTGGATTGAGTACTGCTAAATGGATTGCAAGTGTGGTATAAGACATGTGTCCCTTTAGTAGATCTTACTTATCCCGGCATGGCTGGATTGGGGCAGACAGCAGATCAATACGAACACAGATGACGTATCCACTTCAAATCTAAGACCTGATACTCTGGCATACTCCATACCGCCCACACATCTGCCCCTACTCCCTGAACCGCCGCATCATTATCCCCTCAGCAACCTTGGGCAGGAACAATGTAGACTTCTGGGGAAAATTCTTCATCTCCACATGAGCCTTGTACTCCACATCTTCAATAGCAAGGGGCCTTATCAGGAAAGCCATATCAAATCCCCTGGTATCAACCTTGTTAACAGCTTCATCCATGCTATCCACAAAGACCACATCATCTGTATTGCCATTATCCAGACAGGGCCCGATGATCCATTCATTCAGTGAGATATAGTCCAGCCCCACGTTCTCTCCCAGTTCCATTGAAAGCCGCTTAACATCCTCTTTATTTGCCTTCAACACAGAAAACGTCTCACCGTCATACAACCCTATCCTTACGTCATACTTACCATCACTATCCTGCAATGCATTGTGGAATCCATCATCCAGCTCCCCTTCCCAGATTGTCTCAAAGTACCGCTTCACCTGCAATCCAAGCTTACCCAGATCCACATGCCTTACCACCCTGTGCCAGGGCAGCAGCAAGAGGGCACGGTCCCCGCCTTCCATGAACATCATCATAGTATAATCCACACCGTCCTTCATGCGAAGTTCATTAGCTGCATTATACCGGTGGTGCCCGTCCAGTATCAAGACTTTCTCATCTTTCATAAGCTGCTGTATCTTCCCGATTATTCCAGTTTCAGTGATCTCCCACAGTAGGTGCCTGATGCCATTCAGTTCCAGGTCCACCAGGGGCGCTCGTTCTTCCCTTAATACCAGGTCGGGTCGCTTAAAGCCCAGGTAATCTTCGAGAATGTTATTGATCTCATGCCCGGGCATGTTGTATTCGGATACTATGGGTGAGAAGTTCATGCCGCACGCCTTCATCAGGTTATAGCGTTCAATTGTATGTTTTTCAAAAATTCTCTCATGCCCCACAATACTGCCCTTGCCCAGCTCCTCCACTTTTACAAGTCCAACCAGCCCGAAAGCAAAATAGATATTCCTCCTGGCGATTTCGGGTATCTGGCTCAGTATCTTTTCGGGAAGGGTGTACCTGATGCCGTATATATATAGTGACGGTTTATCCAGTTCTACAAGTATCTGCTCATCAAAGAAACGGTCAAGGCATTTTTTTGCATTTGCGATGAACTCTTCACTGTCAACACCGGTCTTGCGTGTGGTAATATTTATGACATTATTCTCTTCACCGCCATACCTGGCATATTCGGTCTCATCAATGGTATCATAGACCGGGCATACCAGCCGGTCCCGCTGTGGCAGTTGTGGGTTTAAAAAAGTGGTTTTGAAAGGTTTTATTGTAACCATGTCCGGGGCACCTTGATCTCAATATTGGTCTCATCTATTTATAATAAAATGAAATTCAGGTACTACAAGGTAA
>CBDUUM010000146.1:0-3782 GCA_965370445.1 uncultured Methanosarcinales archaeon | reverse complement strand
TATTGAAAGGATACTACTTTCGGGGTCATAGTGCTAAGCAGCAGGAACTCATCGTCATCGTTAAAGTCCTGGGCAAAATAAACCTTTTTGGAAGATGTCATGTACAGGTTGTCCACTTCGGCCTTATTCCGCACATAAACAGTGGTCAGGTTCAGGGGTAACTGCTCGTTCCATGGTTCCAGGGCAGTAGACTCGATATATTCCACATCCATGAATTGGGCAGCATAGGTTTGCGGATTTGACATCTGCAGCCCGTCTGCAATTGAATTAAAGCCGTGTAATACCTGCTTTCCGGCAACATTGAAATACTCATTCTGTGGAGTATTAATGTCTGGTTGGTTATTATCCTCCTCACCTGAATCATCAGAGCCTATGAAATAAGCAACAGAAGATAGGATCATTGACAATATCATAAATGCGGCTATGGCCTGGACACCAATTTTTGGATTCATTTTCAACCGTTCCTCTTACTATGGACATTAATGTTTGATAATATATAATAACTGTTTGTTTTGTGATAATGTATACTGAAGTGATATAGTATGTGGTATGGTCCTATGCAAACAGGTTTTTAAGGTTGCACTACCTTAATTGCTACATTGAAGGATTGATATCATGCCAGTTGATGTATTTTTCAGGTCAGCAGAGGACGTAGGGGCAAAAACCAACCAGCTCGACCAGATAAAGGAATTGTTCCTGAAAATATCCCCTGTCAAGGAAGGCGACATCGTAGCCATCAAGATACACCCGGGTGAATACGGGAATACCACATATATCAGGCCAGTACTGGTGCGCACAGTTGTCGACCTGGTAAGGGAAGCGGGCGGTATCCCCTTTGTCACCGATACCACAACACTATATAAGGGCATGAAACTGAACGCTGCAGACCTGATATGGGCTGCGGCAATGAATGGTTTTACCCAGGCCAGCATGAACGCACCGTTCATTGTAGCAGATGGGCTGTTAGGGGATGATGCTGTGAAGGTAGATATAGAGGGCTCGATACTGAAGGATATCACAGTGGCATCAGCTATCGCAAAGGCCGATTCCATGATCGTGTTATCCCATGGCAAGGGACATCCCGGCTCAGGCTTTGGGGGCGCTGTGAAGAACTTAGGGATGGGGTGCCTGGATAAGGAAGGTAAAACTAAAGTCCATGAAGTAGGCAGGCCCACCATAGACCCTGAAAAATGCACCGGCTGCGGCGACTGCATAGATATCTGTGCCTGGGACGCCCTGGTATTGGGAGATACACATGCCAGGGTGGACTGGAACCTGTGCCGGGGAGAACTGGCATGTGTGAACTCATGCCCGCAGGAAGCCATCATTGCACCCGATAATGTGGATGTGGAGATGCAGAAGCTGCTGGGCGAGGCAGCACTTGGCCCCATTAAGTGCCTGCCAGGCAGGATAGGTTACATCAACTGGATATATGACCTGACCCCTGGCTGTGACTGCTTCAATTTCTCTGCACCCCATTTTGCTGATGATGTGGGTATTACGGCATCAACAGACCCGGTAGCTATCGATGCAGCAAGTGTGGACCTGATAAATGGGAAAATGAGGCATCATGGTAAGAGTATAACCGATGTGTGGGGAGTGGACCCGGTCGTGCATCTGGAGTATGCTGAGCAGATCGGTTGCGGGAGCATGGAATATTCCCTGGTGGAATAAATCTTCAAAGATTTCCTCAAGTCTATTCTACAAACTTTCAAGTGTTATCATCACACAAGTTATATTTATACTTTGTAAAAATATACGTTATAAAATTTTTGATTGAACTGTGATATACACCGAAATGTTTATCCACTTGCAGCACATAGTCATCATCATGAGTATAATCATAATTAAAATTTACAATAATAATTATAATTCATAAATATATTAAGCAGTAAATAATATACTTCAGGGGATATCTTTACAATGGCTGGCATTGATGACATTTTATCAAGTAGCAATGACATTATTTACGATGGGAATATTGATGATGCATTAGATGACGATATGATCTTATCATCTGCCGGGAATGCAAACCAGATTGAAACGGAAACTGAGACCGTTTTTGAGCCTGCAGAAGAAGAAAAGGCATTCATAGCACCGGAAACTACCGAACCACATCTTGCCCCTAATATCCTTTCCAGCGGGATATATGTGCTTGACAGGAGCATTGGCGGTGGCATCCCGGGTGGTTCAGTGATCTATATTTCGGCTTCCACCAAGTCCATGTCCGAAGTATTCCTGTACCAATTTACCCAATCACGTAAGACTTATTATTTCTGTACAGAAAGACGTCCTAAGTATGTACGGCGGGATATCGAAAATATGAACTTCGACACATCCCAGATTGTTTTTGTTGATGTATATGGATCATATTTCATGTCTCCACATGGCGAGATGATCGACAATGTGGGTAATGAGTATGTGGATGCCAAGATAGTCGAATTCATGGAATATAATCTCAAGTCAATCCTTTCTGAGGAAACCGAAGGTGAGATTAACATAATCGTTGATACATTCACTTTCTTTATGAACCTCAATTTAAACTCCGGTATAATCAGGAGATTGATGAATATTATGTATGAAACCACAAAGGAAACTGGCGGTCTGACATTCCTTTATTCACTGAAGGATTCTCACGACCAGAAGCTGGAAAATGAGATCGTTAATACTTGTGATGCAATTTTCGACGTGGACATTGAAAAATCAGGAGACAAGATCATAAATAAACTCTCAATACCAAAGATAAGAGGTATGACACCAACTACCGAGATGATCAAGTTCAAGATTGGTGAGGGTATCCAGATAGATACCTCAAGGGATATTGCATAAACACCATATCCCTTATTTACTTTTTTTAGCACAAAGGCTTCATGAAATGAAGTATTATTTCACGTTAGACTGTATCTTGTGTTCCACTATGTGCAGGTATGTGATACGTGGGGGCATGACCTCGTAGTAGAGGACATATGTGGAATTATCTGGATTAAACCCGGAAGGATATGCCGGATCGCCAGGTTGTGTACCGGGTGTAAGTGAAAAGGTGGGGCCAACTATTGACATATAATGCTGGAATATTTTTCTTCCTCCCGGACCTACTTTATTGGTATTTTTATCATAAGTTTGGTTATATGGAGGCGTTTCATTGTCCCATGTCCATGAGTCGTCAACGGATGTATATATTATTGAACCGTTATTATCAAGGAAATCAATATTAAAATTATCATTAGCGTCTTTTAGTGACTGAACGTCCCAATCCCATGTTTCCCTATTACCGTTATCATAATAATTTAATTCAATTCTTACACCAAGAGGGCCAATACCTCCGGATTTATCAGCATAGAATGTGAAATAAGGCTCAGTGCTTGCATCTGAAGTAGTCATCATTAACTTGAAATTAGAAGTACCATTGGCGAGTATCATACTAAAATTATGTAACGCAGACTCATTTTCCACATTAAATCCGTAAACATCAATAGGAGGAATGAAATCATTCGGCTGGTCGTTGGGCTTTGTATTCAATGAAACCTTTACTTCTTTATTAGCATCGTTTATATTTACATTAGCCTCTGTTCTTTCTTCGATATACTTGGCCCATGCCTTGTAATAATCAGATTTGATCACTACATTGACCTGTTTGCCTAATAATAACGGATTGGTAAATTCCGGGTTGCCATCCGGATTCGGAAATAAGACATTCGGTGTTTGTTCGGACACAAGTCTTAAGGTTATAACACCGGTCCCGCCCACTGACTGGTTGCTGTTGATCCTGATAATAGGCAGCG
>CBDUUM010000145.1:0-3838 GCA_965370445.1 uncultured Methanosarcinales archaeon | reverse complement strand
GACAGGTAGACGATGCGTGGATGCCAGATGGATGATAATTTGGAATATCTCACAAACGTTCTACGGAATAGATGTTAAAATATGTTCAATACCTCTACAATAATACTGGCTGGCGGCCGTGGCAGGCGGCTCGGGCATAAGGAGAAAGCCCTGATGCCCATAAATGGTAAACCGATCATCGAGCATACCATTGAGGTCCTTGAAGGAGTGGTGGATGAGATTATTGTGTCAGTAAGGGATGATAGGCAAAAGCAACTCCTTGAAGAATATACCACTGGTAGGATAGTTGTAGTTGACAAATATACAAATGTGGGGCCCCTTGCCGGTATCCTTGAAGGACTGGGGGCTGCTGGCGGTGAATACGTTTTTGTTGTTGCCTGTGATATGCCTTTCCTCAACATCGGGGTGATGGAATTCTTGTTCAAACGCGCTCAGGGACATGATGGGGCACTGCCTGTAGGTGATGACGGAATATATGAACCCCTGCATGCGGTATATCGTACCGGACCTATGCTGGCCAGGACCGAAAACTCTATCAAACAGGGTGAGAGGTTCATTTTGGCGCCGATCTTTGATCTGGAAGATATGGTGCTTATAGAAATGGATGAGATCAGGGAGCTGGACCCGGAACTCAAGACATTTTTAAACGTAAATACGCTTGAGGATATTGAAAAATATATTATTTGAGGGGAGGGGGTATCCACTTTGAGGGGATACCTGCTAAACTTTGCATCCGCACTCCTTTTCCCTGAGAATCCTGATCTGCTCTTCATAAGGAGCTACAAAAACACTCTGTACACCCTCGCCGGTTGCAAGTACCGGGTCAAGCGGAGTATGATGTTTGTAACCTCTTGCCTTCATCTCCCTGACAAGTTCCTCATGCCTCAGATACAGGGCTTTTAGCTTTCCCCTCCATCTTGTGATCTCAGGGTGGTTGGCATATGCTTTCTTGCCATTGGTGATGATAGACCACACAGCATGGAGTTCCCTGTGCTCACCAAGTAAGTGGTTCCGGCAAAATTTGTCCGGTGGTATGTCCCAGATTCTCATGATCAACACGTCCATTAAATTTCTTAATAAAGAACATATGTTATTATGTAATTATGTTGTTATCTGAAATGCTTTAACAAACCTTATACCCATCAAATCATATATACATCCATCCCACAAGGAGGTCCTGGAAATTAAAGAAGAGATCTGGATTGAAAAATATCGTCCACACACCCTGGAAGATGTGGTTGGACAGGACGAAATAATAAAACGCCTCCAGTCATACGTGAAATCCCGCAATCTGCCACACCTGCTGTTCTCCGGCCCACCCGGCGTTGGCAAAACGGCTTCAGCCATCGCTGTTGCCAGGGAGCTGTTCGGCGACACATGGACAAATAACTTTACCGAACTAAACGCCAGTGATGAGCGCGGTATCGATGTAGTACGTAACAAGATCAAGAACTTTGCACGCACATCTCCACTGGGCGAAGCAGATTTCAAGATCATTTTCCTTGATGAGGCCGATGCACTTACCTCTGACGCCCAGAGTGCACTAAGGCGCACCATGGAAAAATACACCAGCAACTGCCGGTTCATCCTTTCATGCAATTACTCATCAAAGATCATAGACCCAATCCAGTCCAGGTGTGCCGTCTACAGGTTCGGGCCAATTTCACTTGAAGCCATCCAGCAGCGTATAGCCCATATCGCAGGGATAGAGGGACTTGAGGTCAACGACGAGGGCATGGAAGCCATAAAATACGTATCCATGGGTGATATGAGAAAAGCAATTAACGCCCTCCAGGCAGCCGGATTGCTGGATAAGAAGATAGATATGGAAGCAATCTACCAGATCACTGCCACTGCCAGGCCCGAGGAGATAGGCAGTCTCATAGATTCGGCACTGGGCGGGGACTTTATCGGTGCAAGGACCAAGCTGGACACATTACTTATCAACCAGGGCTTATCTGGCGAGGATATTATTGTCCAGATACACAGGACCATGTTCGACAAGAGCATTCCCGATATCCTTAAAGTGAAGTTGATGGACCGTATCGGCGAGATAGATTTCAGGCTGACAGAAGGTGCCAATGAACGAATACAGTTAGAGGCACTGCTTGCTTATTTCGTCCTGGCCGGGAAAGGAAATGACAGTTAGCACCACTATTGCTGCTCTTATTACCTGGGTTCCCGACTGGGCAGCCACTGTTATCATTGCCATGATGCCGGTGGCAGAACTCAGGGGTGCCTTAACTATCGCACTTGCCCCGGCAGAGGTTGGCGGTTACGGTATGGCTGTCCCCGAAGCGTACTTCCTGGCCGTGATCGGTAATATGATACCTGTCATCCCGCTTTTATTATTCCTCGAGCCGGTATCGGATTTCCTGCGACGCTGGAAGATCGGGGAAATATTTTTCAACTGGTTGTTCACCCGCACTCATCACAAGCACAATGCAAGGTTCGAGAAATATGGTACGCTGGCACTTACTTTATTTGTGGCAGTGCCGATGCCCATCACCGGGGCATGGACAGGATGCGCTGCTGCATTCGTGTTTGGTATACAATTCAGGCATGCCCTGCTTGCGATATTTATTGGCGTACTGATGGCCGGGATCGTGGTGACTGCATTCACCCTGGCAGGGATTGGAATATTTGAATTGTTCTGATGGAATAGTAATAAATTTGAAGTGAGTGTATAAATGATGGGTGTATAAATACATACTATTCATAAATTGAACAAGGGGTTTCAATGATCAACTCTGACTGGGAAGGACCTTGGGTCACGGCAGACCATGCTTTTGACATAATGCGCCAGGGGATTGAAGGAGGAGATCGACTTTTTGCGAATATCAGCGCCTATGATGATTACCTGGCATACGTTGTTAAAAAGAAGGACTATGAACCCGGAAACACCCTTGCATTGATTGCCCCGTTCTTGATAGCCTTTGGCCTGGACAATGATTTCCTTGTGGCAAAGGCAAAGGATAATGCCAATTTCATTGCCGGTTCCATCAAGGCAATAGAGCTGCTAAGACGCAGCTATACGGTAAATATCATCAGTACCAGTTACCACCAGTATGTACATTATACGGCCTACCTGGCAGGCGTGCCTCAAGAAAATACTTACTGTACGTGGTTTCCCATTGATGAATATGCCAGTGAGATGCCAAGTGCCGATAAGGACCTTGTCAGGGAAATGGCCCGGACCATTATCTCCATGCCGCCCCTGGATATTGATACGAATGCCGGGCAGGATGTACTTGATGAAAATACTGTCCGTTCTATCGGGCAGATGGATCGCTTTTTCTGGGATATACTCCCTTCCACTGGTTTCTGTAGTGTGCTTGAAGAGATAAAACCGATAGGCGGCACCCGTAAATATGAAGCAGTGATAAGTGCTCTTGACAAGGAAGGGCAGGATTTGAAGCGATCAGCCACTATAGGCGACAGCATCACGGACTGGAAAATGCTGGATCTTACCAGGAATGCCGGAGGACTGGCTTTATCGTTCAATGGAAATGAGTACGCAGTATCCAACTGTAATGTGGCTGTGATGTCAGGGGATTGCATGGTTACGGCACTGCTGGTGGACGTGTTCGAACGTGGCGGGCTCGGGACGGTTGAAGCACTGGTTTCTGATTGGGGCTGGCCTTCTATTAAGGAAATATATAAAGAGGGGGCGGTTGATGATTCCATCTATAATGCATTCAGGCACGCATTCACAGGTTCGGATTTTCCACATGCGGTTTGGGTAACAGAAGATAATCTGGATGAGACTGTTGAAGTCAGTAAACGCTACCGCAGGTCGGTCAGGGGTACGCAGATCGGGGCGCTGGGATAAGTTTTG
>CBDUUM010000144.1:0-3848 GCA_965370445.1 uncultured Methanosarcinales archaeon | reverse complement strand
AATTGGTAACTACGGGATTGGTACTCTACTCCGTAAAATGATCAGGCAGTTCATCCTTTTCCAGTATGATCTCACCGGTTTTCAGACCCTCGGCTTCTTCAGGTGTCAGTACGTCAATGCTGGCTTTATCAGATATTATTGCACTATTGCCCATGGGGTCCTCGATAATAAGGGTGATGCCAAACTCTCCCAACCTCACCTGTCGTAATGACCCAAGTATCTCATGGGCCCTTTCTATGCTCCCAGGCGGCTCATCTTCCCACCGTGTCACCATCCCCACGACATCCTCAATGCGGCATAGCACACCTTCAACATTTGATACATAGGATTCACTTGCAGGTCCGGGTTCTATATTTATCCCAAGTTCAGGGATCCTGATAGTCCCTGAAATAGAGCGTATCACCCTTATATCCAGGTCTTCGGGCGATTCCACTTCCAGGGTGAACCTCATGGGCTCACGCTGGGTTAAGATCATTGTATCGGCATACTTGAACCCACAGTCACATTGGGAGCAGGTATGCATAACATCGCCAAAAAACGGGATATTATCCGGCTGCCAGGTAATTAAAATAGAGTTTTGGCACAGCGGACAGTTGGTTTTAGTAAAAAAAGGTTCAGGGTCCGTATTCACTATTTGCCACCGAATATCTTGGAACGGTCAATCCTGACACCCATAGGGGCAACGATCACCTGCTCTTCCCCCACACCGGCAATATCGCCGTGGACATCTTCCACTACCTGTTTAAGTTCCTTGATAGCACGGTCGAGATTGAATTTGTCCCTCTTTAGCAAAGAAATGTCAACAAGAAGCATATTGCCGTCATAGACTTCCTTCTTGAGGTCAGGTAATTCATTCAAATTATTAAGCTCTGCAATGCGGATATACATCTCTGCCGGTTCGTTCTCAATTACCTCTTCATAATCACTGAGATCAAGGTCAACATATTCGTCAACTTTGGATTTGGACTTCGCTGCGCCTTTAAATAGTTCTTTGAGTGCTGCCATTAATATTCACCCTTATAATAATCTAAACAGGATAACCTGATAAACTTATACGATTGCCATTACATATATGTTTTTGTTTTCCTGCAACTGTAAGCATAGTGTTGATCCCCCTGTTACAGTTCGATATTCCATATCCTGTCACCCACATAATGTATTGTCCTGATAACCTTTCCACTATCCCCGGTCATCTGTTCACCTGACACCAGCGCCCTGCCAATGGCCAGGGGTTTACCATGTGCCTGTTCTACTATTATGACCAAATCCCCTTCTTCAATACCAGGGTCGGCAGAAACAATGCCCGGACGCATGATATCAGCACCTTTTGCAACAAAGGATACGGCACCTGCATCTACTATTACCAGCCTTTTTTGAGGTTGGAGTTCCAATGCGCCCCGGACAGTAAAGAATGGCTTACCATCTGTAATGAAAAAGAGCGGTTTTCCATCCACAAGTATCAGTTTATAATCCTCTGCCTGGGCTAACTCAATGCGCTTTTTTCCAATAACAGTGTCAGCATCCTCAAGAATATTCCGGATCGTATCTATTATTTCTTTTTGCTGGGCTTTCCGGAGTTGATGCCTGGGTTTTGCTTTCACGTATCTTATTCCTCATTATTCGATAGAAGATTTTGATAGAGGATTTTGATAGAAATCCTCGATAGAAATCCTCGATAATTTTAAGTAGGCGTATAACTACTTTGAAGCATTATTCATAGTTTGGCATTTAAACTTTTGCAATGCAATTGGATATGGAAATGGTTACATTATCCACATTTACCAATGAAAATAATATACCAATAAAAATGATATGTCACTTGTATGTAAAAGAAATACGCAATTAAAACACGGGATAGATAAATAAAGTATAACTCAGATTATAATACCTGGAGCAAAAAATATGGGTAAAAGACCTCTCGACATTCTAAATAATACACTGGGCAAGCCTGTCATTATTAAATTGAAAGGTGAACGCATTTTCAGGGGTACACTTGAAGGTTATGATATTCACATGAACCTGGTACTGGACGATGCAAAAGAATTATCAGATAGCGAAAATGAAATAAAAATGGGTACAGTAGTGATCAGGGGTGACAATGTGGTATATATCTCACCATAGACCGGTGTGATATCCACAATATATATTTACTCTGAACACATAGGGACTTGCCCTCAAGCACGAATTATCATAAAGTCATAATTAAAAATTATATTCATAAAGTTATAATCATAAAAGGTAGAATAATATGTCGAAAGGTACTCCATCAATGGGAAAGAGGCAGAAGCGCCTCCATATCAAGTGCAGGCGTTGCGGCAGAGTTTCATTGAATATTCATAAGAAGGTCTGTGTTGCATGCGGATTCAAAAAGACAACTCGTATGAGAAGTTATAAATGGCAGAGAAAATCAGGATTAAATGGCGACTGAACTTTACATTGTTTATTTAGATTATTAACAACCAAACAATCAGGTGAACCTTATTGCGTGAATCCTGCGGGATTGTCGGTCTCGCATTAAATGATAGGGAATCGGGTAACGCTGCGTTACCGATTTATTATGCATTATATGCCCTGCAGCACAGGGGGCAGGAATCCACAGGTATTACTGTTCATGACGGCAAAAGTGCCCAAACCCTCAAAGGTATGGGGCTTGTGCCTGATGTTTTTAAAAAATATAACCTCAGTGACCTGAAAGGTTTTGTGGGCATTGGGCATGTAAGGTATTCTACAACCGGTGATTCCACTATAGAGAACAGCCAGCCATTGATAGTGAATTTCATGGACCGGACCATTGCCATAGCCCATAATGGTAATCTGGTCAATAGTGCTGACCTTATAGCAGAGTTCGAGGCTGAAGGCCAGGTATTCCTTACTTCATCTGATACCGAGGTAATAGCCCGTCTGCTGGTCAAGAAACTTCTTAATACTGATATTCTGGGTGCGGTCGAGGAGGTCATGAAAAGACTGGTGGGTTCATACAGCCTTACTATCCTTGTGGATGATACGTTAGTGGTCGTAAGGGACCCCCTTGGTTTCAAACCATTATGCCTGGGTGAGCTAGACGGGGGATATGTGGTCACCTCTGAGAGTGCTGCTATTGATACCATCGGCGGTAAGCTTATTCGTGATGTACGGCCCGGTGAGGTCCTGATATTCAAGGACGGCAGCTATTCCAGCCACCAGTTGTTCAGGACAAAGAACACTGCCCATTGTGTGTTCGAATACATCTATTTTGCCCGCGCTGATTCTATTATTGACGGGCAGCTTGTCTATCAGGCCAGGATCCGCATTGGCGAGAGGCTGCTGGATGAACATGCCATTGATGCCGATATTATTTCACCTGTCCCGGATAGCGGTATAACTTTCGCCATCGGGTACAGTAAGAAATCGGGTATTGATTATATAGAAGGCCTGATGAAGAACAGGTATATTGGCAGGACATTTATCATGCCGGACCAGAAAATGCGGGAGACTGCGGTCAGGCTGAAGCTCAATACCATCAGGCAGAATCTTGAAGGTAAGAAGGTTATACTTTTGGATGACAGCATTGTCAGGGGTACAACTTCCCGGCGTATTGTTGATATGGTGCGCAAGGCAGGTGCTGAGGAGGTACATATACGTATAGGCAGCCCGCCTATTATATCACCATGTTATCTCGGTATCGATATGGCAACCAGGGAAGAACTGGTAGCGGCCCATAAGACCGTGGCAGGTGTGGAAGCGGTCATCAATGCTGACAGCCTGGGATATGTGAGCGTGGAAGGACTGGTGGAAGCTGTTGGGATACCCGAGGATGACCTGTGCCTTGGCTGCCTGACAGGGGTGTATCCGGTGGAGATACCGGGTGA
>CBDUUM010000143.1:0-3876 GCA_965370445.1 uncultured Methanosarcinales archaeon | reverse complement strand
CATTTATTAAGTTATCAACCCACCCCATAAAACCCTTACACCTACGCAACCAATCCGACCTCTGCGTCCATCATATTAATCTTATGAAGTCACGGACCTTGTTTCAATAAAATGCTCACTTTGTTCGCATTTTTTAAGCCTACAGGAAAGTATATACCTTCCTATACGTTCTAAAAAAAATCTAGGTGAAACCCAATGCCCGTAATCACAATAGACAGGCCCCACATGTTAAAATAAAAAATAATGATGCTCCCCAGAATGCACCTTTTCAATCACTGTCCTATCAAAAACATCACTCTCATCCAGTTCATTCCCAATATAACCCAGATTACGAAGCACAGGTACAAAAGCCATCGTTGAATCAATATACTCCCTGGGAAGACCTGCACAGTACCTGGGAGAGACCTGGTAGGTCTGCATGATAAAATCACTATCAACCACTTCAACCAACTCGGATACAATCCGGGCGGCACGTCCCGGCTCATCCCGTATAAGATTGGAAGCATCCTCGTGCAGCCGCAGGAAATCCTCTACCAGTCCACGTCTGTCCCGCAGCAGTTCACGGCTTACGATAATACCATAACTGGGATTAAAGGGCCAGAGCTTTGAGGGCGGGATGATAACTTTTGCACCGCATACCCTGGCAGCCGCAACCGACAAAGGCGGCGTCCCAATGGCTGCATCCAGCTGGCCGTCAGCCAGTGCATCCGGAATAAAATCAGCCCATTGAAAATTCCTGATCTCGATTGACCCGCCAAGGTCGTGCTTCTCCAGCAGGTTGCGTATGATCACATCATGAATGGAGCCTGACGGCGGACATCCGATAGTACCGCCACTGAACTGCTCCAGGACCGATGCCGCATCCCCGCCCATATCCTCAAGAGTACCGCATCCGGGCAGCCCGATCATAACCGTACCTTCCATATGGCCGCCGCCCACGCATATGATGGGCACGCCCCTGTCAATACCTATCATTACAGGGGGCAGCCCGATATATCCAATATCCACTTCGCCCCTGGAAAAGGCATCCACAATAGCCGGGCCGCCGCCGAACATGCTCCATTTAACTGTAAGGCCGAGTTTGTCCTCAAGCCATTGTGTACCCATGAGTATGAAAGAGGTATGGTAGAATGTGGAGAGGTGCCCGATACGCAGTGTTGTTTTGTCCATGTTATTGGATCCAATGATATATTATCTTATTATTTTTATCCCTTGCCCACCTATTATAGTGTTTTCCCACACGGTTCACAGCTTACGGGTATGGCACTATCACCTGATATCCTGGAATAGAACAGGTACTGCTGTGCATAACCTGCATACTGCCCGAAATAGCTGCGTGCAAATTCACCGATGATATCGTTCTGCCTGCTTTTTGGCCCCACCAGGAACCGACCGTAGTGTTCATTCATCACTGAAAATATATGTGTATCTACCGGGAACGCTTCCCGCTTGTCATATGCAAACAGCAGCACGCAGTCCGCTATCTTTGGCCCGATGCCACGCATTCCCATCAACAACTCCCTTGCCTCCATGTATTCAAGTTCAAAAGGCGCTTCCAGGTCAAGTTCCCCTGTGTCCACCTTCTTCGCCACTTCCAGTATATTTGCACTTCTAAATCCCAGTTTAGTCCCCCTGAGCCGGTTTTCGGTAGTATGGGCCAGCACTTCGGCAGTGGGGAACGAAAAATCCCCGCCCAGGTCATCGCCGTACTGCCTGCACAGGTTGGAAATGGAATTCTTGATGTTAGGGATGGAATTGCGGCTTGAGGCCATGTAGGATATGAGGCATTCCCAGGGTTCCTGTCTTATCAGCCGCAATCCCCTGAAACGCTTTATCAGGTCGTCCATTACCGGGTCGGTGTTGATCCGGCTGTATATTCCTGCCATGTCGTCATCCAGCCTGAAATACCGTACGATACTGTCCCTGTCCAGGCCGGTGTCAACCACCAGGTCACTACCAGCCTGCCTTGCCTGCACAATATGGCCCCGGACCACGCCGGTCCACCATTCACTACTGCGCTTCCACCTGAATACCTGTCCGCAGTCCAGTGTGCTGCCAAGGTCGAAGTCGTTGGTCCTGATATGCATGATTGGGGAATTGTTCCATCACATGATAATCATTTTCTCAAAACCAAATTTTACATATTATCAGGTCTAAGTCATTGACAGATGGAACTCAATACATTCCTGTTCATTAAAAAGAAGTTCCAGGAACATTACAGGAAAGAGCCGCCTGAGCCGCCGCCGGATCTTGAGAAAAGGGAATGGGGATTTTTAATGCTTGAACCTGATTCAGGTATGCGTCGGCACAAAGCATTTATAAGCGTTGCTGAGATGCAGGAATATATCCAGGCCATGGTCCCGGCCCATGTCTACCATTCTGCGGCCTACTACCAGCATCCTGGTGCCCCTACCATGAAGGAAAAGAACTGGGAGGGCGCAGACCTGATATTCGATATCGATGCCGACCACCTGCCTGTGAAGACGGATTCCTTCAAGCTCATGCTTGATGCTGCAAAGCAGGAGATCATTAAACTGGTCGGGTTTTTGATGGACGATTTCGGGTTCGGTGAGGAGAGCCTCCACATTGCCTTCTCTGGAGGCAGGGGATATCATGTTCATGTAAGGGACCCGAGAGTACTGAGCCTGGACAGCGCCCAGCGCAGGGAGATCGTGGATTACCTGAGCGGTACCGGTCTTGACATAGACCACATTTTCAAGAAAAAATACGTGGAGGGTGATGATAAGAGATCAAAGATACTGGTATTCCCGTCCGAATCCCAGGGCGGGTGGGGCAGGCTTGTGAACCGCAAATTGATCAGGTACCTGCAGGAACTGGCAGGTGGTGAAAAACCGGTAAAGAGACTCATGGAATTTGACAGGATCGGAAAGAAGACGGCAAATAAGATAATAAATACTGTTAACGATCCAGTTCACCTGGAACCGTTGAGGATGGGGAATTTTGATGCATTGAGTTCGATTCCGGTGGGATTCTGGGAAACTGCCTTGCAACAGGTCATACCACATATAGGTGTCCATATCGATGAACCTGTAACAGCCGACATAAAACGCCTGATAAGGGCGGCATCGTCCCTGCATGGGAAATCGGGCATGAAGGTGGTTACACTTACGGTGGATGAGCTGCACCGGTTCGAACCCCTGGTGGATGCTGTGGTGTTTGGGGATAATGAGATAAAGATAAATGTCACCAGGGCCACTACAGTTGAGATGATGGATAAGCAGTTCGAAGTGGAGGAAGGGGCTAATGTACTGCCCGAATATGCGGCTATCTACCTGATGTGTAAGGGTGCTGCCGAATATATGGGGGGAGTGAGATGAAATTCGAAGACCTTGTCCGTGTCCTTGAGGAAGAGAAAAAACCCACCATGTCGAGGATAGCTCCTGATTTCTACTCGGCAGTACAGGAATACATCAATGAACTGGAAGAAGCTGACCGGAAAATATCCAGGAGACATTCCGAGGAAAGTATCATGATCCAGTATGAACTGAAGAATGCCCTGTCCACGGTTGATAAGATATTCAACAGGCGTACACGTAAGATTATTAAAATGGCTTCTGGCAAGGCTTTTTCAAAAAACCCTACTAAAATTGCCCATGATATTGAGAATATGACCCCTGAGGAGAGGCATGTATATCAAAAGGTACTGGACGCAATCCTTTCAGGCAAGAAAAATACCATCGAACCCATCCTTGGCACATTAACTGAAAATGAACCAGGTATTAAACCAGACAGTAGACCTGATATTAAACCAGACAGTAAATTAGACATTGAACCTAACATTAAATCTTACATTAAACCCGACATTAAACCCGACATTAAACCCGACATTAAACCCGACATTAAACCCGACATTAA
>CBDUUM010000142.1:0-3885 GCA_965370445.1 uncultured Methanosarcinales archaeon | reverse complement strand
AATATACAAACAAGGTGAGGATCATTACCAGAGAGAACACCGAAGAAAAACCAATTAAAATTGCAATTGTCACGTGCGATATAGTGTCAGAGACATGCCCGGGTGTGGGGTGCTTCATGGCCTTCAATCAGCGGAAGATGTACTTCAAAGACTATGACGAGAATGCAGAAATAATAGCATTTTTCACATGCGGCGGGTGTCCGGGACGGCGTGTATATAGACTGGTCAAGTCTATAAAGAAACTCGGAGTGGATGTTATCCACCTTGGTTCATGCATGCAGATGGAAGATTACCCCGAATGCCCCCATATCGATTCCATTAAAAAAACTATTGAGGATGCAGGTATTAGGATTGTAGAAGGTACACATCACTAAAAGGAGATCAAAAAATGGTAAAACGGACCATAGTTAAAATAGATGAAGAAAAATGCAACGGATGTGGAAAGTGTGTGGCTCCGTGTGCTGAAGGTGCCATAGAGATCATTGACGGAAAAGCAAAGGTTGTATCGGAAGAACTGTGCGACGGCATGGGGTACTGTATCGGACTATGTCCTGAAGGCGCACTGACCGTTGAAGAAAAAGAGACTGTGGAGTTCGATGAAAAAAAGGCAGAAAGCCAGCCAAGGAAGACCGATCTCTCTATCAGGTGCTTCAAGTGCAATAAGGGAGAGGATGAAGTCTACCTGCTGCCCCTTCGTCACAAGATGAAGAGTGAATGGGTATGCACGCACTGTCTGCCCATGTTGATACACGGGTAAAGAATCATGAAAAATGTCAATATCCGGCTCACAGCCCCGGTGGACAACCTGTGCGATTACACATTCAATTTCCATTACCTTAACCAGAAACTGAACCCTGATTCCCGGATTCCCAACCAGGCCGGGAGTTCATACAACTACCAGAACCTTGTGGATGCCCTGAAAGGTGGCGCCGATGTCCATATCAAGGGCGACGTGGGTGAGCGCCTGGCATATAGCATGGGTGCGGACCTGAAGCACCTGGGCGGTTCCGGCAGGCCGGAACTAGCGGGCAGGATATTCGTTAATGGCAGTGTAGGTAGAGAGGCGGGTATGGGTATGGTGGCCGGTGCGCTATATATCAGCGGGACAGTGCAGGAACCGCTGGGCAACATTATTGAGGTGGTCTCTGATGTGGGCGGATACAGGAAATTTTGTTCCATTACAGATATTATGTGCAGCGGACCGGGTGAGGATACCCTGGTGTCCAATTCCCTGGATGAGGATGATAATATACTTATTCTCAATGACGGCATTCTACGGGGTACCATCGGCGCCCGCATGGATTGCAGGGGCACGGTGAGAGTGGAGGGTGATGCTTACAACGGCACCGGATTGCTCATGCGTCAGGGTATTGTGTATGTGGAAGGGAACGCGGGTATGAATACGGGTTCCAGACTGGCCGGGGGTACGGTGGCGATCAGCGGCAAGGTAGATGAGTTCGCTGGTGTATATATGAAATCCGGCAGCTTGGTCATCAAAGAGGCTAAAGGATACGTGGGTGCGAATATGACCGGTGGTGCCATATATTCGAAGAAGAAAGTGCCGCTGAGCCCGCCTGCCACACCAGTCAAAAAGAGCGTAGAGAATATTAAAATGCTGCGCAGGGTACTGGGTGTAGGTCATCTGGAGGCCATGCTGTACAATAAATACGAAGTAGGGGCTGAGAAAGAGCAGTATATGAAGGTGCGTATGCGCGACGGTTCTATAGTTATGAGAAAGGTTGAATAACAAGACACAGGATGAAATTAAAGTGCTAGTGAAAATAATTGAGTATAATCAGTTGAGCCGATTCTTAACAAGGATTGAGATACTGCTTGAGTGAGTCATTCTAAAAACGGCAGTATTGATCGCAACAATATTGGCAGTAGCACTCATTTTCCCCGGGTGCACATCTGCACACCATAGCCACGGCAGGAATCGCCCCCCTGCATCCAAATTTCTACATTAGTACCAGCTGTATTCCAATTGCATTGTACAGCTATTTACCACAAACAGTTTCAGCACCCGTATTCCTTGCCCGGGTTACGAACACCCGGCCCCCGATTGTGGATTCAAGGTATTCGGATACGGCATTCTTCACGTCCTCAGGGTCCTCTGCTACGGCATATACTGTGGGGCCGAATGAGCTCATACCAGCACCGCATGCCCCCTGCTCCTTCATTATCTCCATGCACTGCCTTACCTCGTTACTCTGCAAGCCCACCTCCCGCTGCTTGAACCCTACATCCTGGATGCGGTTTACCGCATCCCCGAAAGCATGCATATCCTCCTCCAGCAGTGAGGGCAGCATCTCCATTAGGATGATGTGGGATACGGCCTGCACCTCCTCCAGCGGCAGGGGGCAGTATTCCTTAAAAATATCCACCTCGCGCTGGGATGAAGCACCTTTCAGGTCAGGTATGGCCACAACCAGGGGCCAGTCAGGGAAGTCATAGCGAAACAGCACAGGTCCGGGCGGCACCCGGCTGGCAGCCGAAGGCGAGAACGCACCCTTATCGGCAAACCTGTGACCGCCGTCCACGATAAAGCCGCCGTGCTCAAAGGACTCAACACCGATACCTGACGTGCCGCCCCGGCCCACAAGTGCGGCCACCTCGCGCACGCCCAGCCCCAGGTCGTACATCACATTGACGGCCCAGCCTGTGGCCAGTGCACTCTGTGTGCCGCTGCCCAGCCCCACATGGTCAGGGTATGCTTCCTCGATTGTGATATGTATGCCTTTGCCTTCAGGGATGACAGCTTCGGCTGCGGATCTTATGCGCCCGGGGTCGTCGCTGCCTGTGACAAACACACCCTCGTTTGTTTCCCTGGCCGAGAGCTTCATTGACGGGTCGTCCAGGGTCAGGCCAACGCCTCCGTCCACCCTGCCAAGGGATGCATTAAGGTCTATGAGGGCGATGTGCAGCCGGGAGGGTGTGGTTATCTGTATCATTACAGATAATGACAGTGCTGTTTCATTATAAAACTTAGGAAATGTGTGTTACCAAGGACTTGTATATATGGATGTTTTGTATTATTGTGTTGAATTGTGTTGATTTGTACATTTACCTGAATTGCTGCATTCTTATACAAGCTTCTCAATTACACACAACTGATATTGTAATCAAGAACCACAATGCAGTTCCATATTTTCTTATTTACCCAGCAGTACATCTGTGACAAATGGTTATTCCAGTGTTATTTACCAAAGTATTTATCAGGTTTGTTACCAATACCAATTATTATACATGTCTGAGAAATTCTTTAATGTAATCATAAATATGCTAAAAGAACGCCAGCTTTCCATAAGTAGCATATCCAGGGAACTGAAATCAGAAGGATATGACCAGCACAGGTTGATCATCACCGGATACCTCAGGGCGTTATATGACACTGGTTACCTTGTAGAACAAGAAATTCCCCCTTCAAAGGTATATTCATATAACCATAGGGGGCAGGAAACCGACATCTACCGGATACTGGAGGATCGCATGAAGGATGTGGATCCCGAGTATAGGTACCCGGTTGCAGTATATATATTAACAAGCCTGTTGAACAGGCCGTGTTTCAGGTATGAACTAAGCCTTGTCGGGATTACGCCCCAATCCAGCCCTTATGTTAGGGAATCCAGGAGTGAGAGGCTCAAGGAGTTCAGGGAGGACATCAGCAGGTTTGATGTCCCGGAAGGTGACAAAGCATATGAGATGAACGGACACGATGCAGGTGTGATATTGCATAGCTCTGACATCATCTATGGCATTATGAAAAACCTGTTAGACCTGACAGGGCTTAAATCCCGGTACCATCCCACCCTGATAACAGATTATGGAGCTGAAATATCGCCAGGTGGACGATAGGTAGATAACAGGTGGATGACAGGTAGACGA
>CBDUUM010000141.1:0-3895 GCA_965370445.1 uncultured Methanosarcinales archaeon | reverse complement strand
CTTTTTGAGAACAGGCAGTAATGCTCTGTACGTGCATTAAGGTTCCATTTGATCAAACTCTTTTTGTCTTTAAGCTTTGTTAGAATATCCACATCCATCTTGCGATTGTTCCATTTACATTCCCCAATGAGAATGTCTTTAGTATCACCATTTAAAGCAACGATATCAATCTCATCACCTTTGCGGTTCCACCATGAGCCTATGTTTTGGAACACAAACGGAAGTTTATTTTCATCATTTGATCTGTGCAGGAACTCAACACAAATATTTTCAAAAACCGGCCCGATGTACTGATCAAGTTCTGATTCGATTTTTGAAAGCACATACCCTGGTCTGCCACTCTCAATAAACCCACGGTTCTTGTGAATGAAGCGAAACCAGAATTTGAAAAAATTGTCTTTGATAAAATACCTGCCCATTTTGGATTTAGATGGTTTTTCATTCACTGGAACTTTGCGCACCAGAATTTCATATTCATTGATGAGATCGGACATGTAAGGTCCAAGACTGGTATTTTTGATACCAGTACGGTTTGATATGTCATTCAAAGTGCTTGCTCCGCTGGCGATTGCTTCTAATATTGAAAAATATATCCTGTATTGAGTTCCGAATTCACTGATCAATATATTAGTACCTTCGTCAAGAAGGGGGGCACCAATGTCCAGGAATTGTTCTGAGATGATGTTCAATAGCGTTCTGTCTGTTACATTCCCTAATAATTCGTAGTATTTTGGAACTCCACCAAATATGGAATATATTTCAACAAAGGTACTGATCTCCAGGTCCACCAGGATATCTTTGCAAACATCATATTGCAGGGGTTTTAGATTGAATAGTGCATCCGAGCGTCCGAACAGTGGTGTTTTATAGTCTTTGAATAGATGTTTCATAAGACCGGTGTAAGAACCAAGGAATAAAAATGAATATTTCCGTTCATCTTTATATTTATCCCAATATTTCTGGATGATAGAAAAAACGCTGGTGTTGATTTTTTTAAAGTTCTGGAATTCATCAAAAATGAAAATCTCTTTGTTAGATAGCGTAAACAAAAAAGCAAAAAAATCATCGAAATCCGTAAAATTAGGAACATAATCACGGCGTTCCATCAATATAGTCCTGAAATCATCAAGGATTAGCCGTTCTTCTTTTTCTGCTACAAAAAAGTAAAATGAATCTTTTCCAAAAACATGTTGCACAAGCCGTGTTTTACCAACACGACGCCTGCCGTAGATCACAATCATTGTGCTCTTGTCAAGCGATGTCAATGTTCTGAGTTTCTTGATCTCATACTTACGATCGTAAAATTCCATGTATAAATATATAGTTCCCTTGTATTTAATAGTTATTGTTAATCACAATAATTGCTAATCACAATAATTGTTGAACACGATATGGAGTGCACCAAAACATCCTCATCCTGTGCAGCCTCGTGCAAGCGTTTCGAAAAACCGCATTTTGAGAACAGGCAGTAAAGCTCCATCCCGGTACATACCCATATCACCAACTCCGCAAATACTTCCTTTGCTGGCATCTACGATAAAACTAAACTCCAGATATGATATTATTATATTGTTTACAAACATAGACAGCCATTAAACCAACGTAACACGGAGGATACCCCTAATTGACAAAACCACCCAGACTTGTAGCATGGGAACTGACCAGGGCCTGCAACCTGGCATGCAGGCACTGCCGGGCCAATGCCATCCCAGAACCCAGTCCAGATGAACTTACCACAAAAGAAGCAAAGGATTTCATAGACCAGTTAGCAGAATTCGGTAAACCCATCCTCATCATGACAGGCGGGGAACCGCTGCTACGGGATGACTTTTATGAGATTGCCCAATACGGGACCGATAAAGGTTTAAGAGTAGTACTTGCCACCAACGGTACTTTTATGACGCCTGAAATCGCCAGCCGCTGTAAGGATGTCGGTATTCAGCGGATAAGTGTCAGTATCGATGGTTCTGATGCAAAAACCCATGATGATTTCAGGTGCGAGCAGGGCTCATTCGATGCAGCTCTTGTCGGTATCCAGCATATAAAGGACGCAGGTATTGGTTTCCAGATAAATACAACCATAACAAAGAGGAACATAGAACAAATACCACATATCCTCGACCTTGCAATAGAACTGGATGCCGAAGCCCTGCACATCTTCATGCTGGTCCCGACAGGTAGGGGCAAGGAAATAGAAGAAGATGAAATACCGCCCGAGGAGTACGAGCGGGTCCTGAACTGGTTCTACGACCAGCGGGAGAAGGTACCCCTGCAGTTGAAAGCCACATGTGCACCCCACTATTTCAGGATAATGCGCCAGCGGGCAAAGGAAGAAGGAATAAAAATAACAATAAAGACCCACGGCTTCGAGGCCATGACCAAAGGATGCCTGGGCGGCACAGGGTTTTGTTTTGTGTCCCATATTGGTGAGGTTTTTCCCTGTGGATTCCTGCCCGCACTGGCAGGGGATATCCGTAAGCAGAGTTTCAAGGACGTGTGGGAACACTCAAAGGTGTTCAACGACATCAGGGATGTCAACAAACTGAAAGGTAAGTGTGGCATATGCGAGTACAGGAGGGTGTGCAGCGGATGTCGTGCCCGGGCATATGCGGCCACAGGCGATTATATGGCTGAAGAGCCGTACTGTGTGTACGTACCAGCCGGGGGCGAGGCTGTATGATAGAGCTGGATGATCTGGATAAGGCTATCCTGAACAATATCCAGGTGGATTTCCCTTTAGTGAAACGTCCGTTCGCAGAACTGGCCTCTAAACTGGGTTCCAGCGAAGAGGAGATAATACAGAGGATCAAGCGTCTTACAGGTGAGGGTGCCATACGCAGGATAGGCCCCATCCTGAATATTAAGAAGGCCGGGGGCGAGAGCACCCTGGCCGCTGTGAAAGCACCCGAAGAGCGCATAGATGAGGTGGCAGGGATCATCAACGGGTATGATGAGGTTTCGCACAACTACCTGCGTCCTGCCGAGTATAATATCTGGTTCACTGTGTCCGCACCCGATAAGCAGAGGCTTGGAGAGATACTGGACGAAGTACGGGAGCAAACAGGGTGTCCACTGATAGACCTGCCAACAGAGAGGCTGTTCAAGATAGGCGTTAAGTTTGATGTAAGGTGAAAAACCAGAGTGTTATCCTTTGGTTGAGAAAAGGAATAAAACATGAGGTGATGGCATGAAGTACTATTCTGGTGATGAAATGGGGGAACTGGTATTTGCCATCAAAGGAATTGTGCTTGATTTGCCTGGTGTCACAACCAGGACGATAAATAACTTTTAATATATTTCAGTACATAATATATAAGAAAGGTCAGGCCAATTGCAGGATGGGGTACTGGCCAGATTGGGGGTAATGATTATGAGATCATATTCAGAAAAGGAAATGAAGGATCTGAGGTGTACCTTTGAGAAAACAGTGCTTAACTGGTCTCATGTCACTCAAAAGAAGACGTTCGGCTGCCCCAGTTACCAGGCAGATGGAAAGACATTTGCCATTCTGGTGACAAAAGGTATACTGATCACTAAAATCGACCAGGCTGTTAAGGATACTCTGCCTGACCAGCACCAGGATGGTGCAATTCATACTGGCAAGAGAAATGTAGAACATTGGGTCAAACTCCCGATCAATGATGAGGCTGAGATGGAGAAAATAATGCCTATTGTCAAGAAAAGCAGCGAGATAGTACTGCAGGAAGAATAAGATAACATCAAATTGCGGTAGTACTTTTTTCTCATTTAACATATGCTTATAAGTACTTATTAAATAGTAACGAAAACTATATAAGTAAATTTACGACTTATTCGTAATATGGAAAAAAACAAACTTCGCAGGCTGTCCCAAAAACAACTTATTACGACACCTTGAAGTTCTGAGAGTTTCCAA
>CBDUUM010000140.1:0-3907 GCA_965370445.1 uncultured Methanosarcinales archaeon | reverse complement strand
GTTAAAGAAAGCCAAAATTCATTGAATATATCAAGTTCTGTCTTGGTACATCAAGATAGCCTTTTTCTCACTGCCTCTGCATGAGCATGTAAACCTTCGGCCTCAGCCAGTGATGTAATAGTACCTTCAAGTCCGGCCAGTCCTTCCCTGCTCAGCTTCTGGATTGTAGACTTCTTGATAAAGTGGTCCACGTTCAGCCCTGAATATATCCTGCCGTACCCGGCAGTGGGCAGTACATGGTTGGTGCCGGATGCATAATCCCCGACAGAAACCGGGGTGTACTGGCCAAGGAATATGGAGCCTGCATTGGTAATTTCTTTAAGCACCCTATCATCATCAGCGGTCATGACTTCCAGGTGTTCAGGTGCAAACCGGTTTGAAAAATCAATACAATCGTCTATCGAATCTGCAACAAGTATGGCAGCATTCCCAAGTGATTGCTCAATTATCTCCTTTCTCGTTACGGTTTCTACCATTTCCTGCAGCTTGGCCTTCACCTTTCCTGCCACATCCGCAGATGTGGTCACCAGTACAGATATGGCATTGGGGTCGTGTTCGGCCTGGGCCAGCATATCAGCAGCAATGAATCCAGGCTCAGCCGTGTCATCGGCTATGATAAGCACTTCACTGGGCCCGGCAGGGAAATCGATCTCACAATGGTCCCTGACCATCATCTTGGCAGCCGTCACATACACATTCCCGGGCCCCACGATCTTATCAACTGCTGGAACAGAGTCCGTGCCGTATGCCATAGCACCCACGGCCTGCACTCCTCCTATCTGGTAGATGTGGTCAGCCCCTGCAATATGAGCCGCAGCCAGTGTCAGCGGGTTTACCCCGCCAGGTCCGGGTGGAGTACAGACGACTACCTTTTTCACACCTGCGACCTTTGCCGGTATTACAGTCATTAGTGCAGTGGACGGATACGCTGCCCTGCCGCCCGGTACATATGCGCCAACCACAGCAAGGGGTGTGGTCTTCTGCCCCAGCATGATACCTGGCGAGGATTCCATGAACCACTGTGATTCGCCCAGTTGTGCCCTGTGGAACGTCCTGATGTTGTCGGCAGCAACCCCCAGGTGCTCAATAAGATGGGGGGGAACTGTATCCAGGGCGGCCTTTATTGTGTTATTATCTACTTCGATCTCATCAATGTCAACA
Source organism: uncultured Methanosarcinales archaeon (assembly GCA_965370445.1). Taxonomy (GTDB): domain Archaea; phylum Halobacteriota; class Methanosarcinia; order Methanosarcinales; family Methanocomedenaceae; genus Methanocomedens_A. Next base: position 2,746 of record CBDUUM010000140.1, on the reverse strand, counting down.
CCATCGAATTGTTTGGTGTACTGCCTGAGTGCAGCATCGCCCTGTTTCTTCACATCACCAAGGATGCCGGATACGGTATCGGTGACATCCTGTATCCCGCCCGCCCTGTCAAGCAGGCGCTGTGATTCCTGGATTGTAAGGTCGCTGAGGTGCTTGTGTATCATCTGTACCATGTTAATGGGTTGAAAGTAAATAACGTTTGTTTTTGATCAGTTTATCTTAATAACTATACCCCGCAACTCTGCTGCGGTTGGGTGTGCCGTCGCAACGTTTGACCAAATATATCTTTTACTACCACAATAAGGACTAACTATAATGTAAATAGACCATATCTAACAAAGGGGGAATCGAACATGATAGTATTCCCCACATCTTTCAAGAATCATCTGGTCAATGAAAAGCAAATTCAACTGTATATTGTTTACATATATGTTTAACTTATATATGTAAAAAGTACAATTCTAATAACACTGTCCGGGAATCGAAGTACACATAAGAAATTTTATCATTATTGAAAATCCAGTGGTATCACATATGACCTGTAAAAAATCAAAAGAACTGTTCAGTAAAGCAAAGGACCTGCTGCCAGGTGGAGTAAGCAGTCCGGTCAGGGCGATAAGCCCCTACCCGTTCTACACCAAAAGTGCCAGCGGTTCAAAGATAACAGATGTTGATGGAAACACCTACATCGACTACTGCATGGGCTACGGCCCCCTCCTGCTGGGACACAACCACCCTGCCATCAAAGAAGCAATAATAAAACAACTTGATAACGGCTGGCTGTACGGCACACCCACCGAACTCGAAGTGGAATTGGCACAGCGTATCTGCCATAATTTTATCAGTGTCAACATGGTCAGGTTCGTCTCAACCGGCACCGAGGCCACCATGGGAGCAATACGTGCGGCCAGGGGTTATACAGGCAAGAACAAGATCATCAAGATAGAGGGCGGATTCCATGGTGCACATGATGCGGTCCTGGTAAAAGCAGGGAGCGGTGCCACCACACTGGGAGTACCCGATTCGCAGGGAATCCCCAGGGAGTTCACAAAACAAACCCTGCAGGTGCCCTATAACGATATTGATGCCATGGTTAACGCAATACACGGCTATGAGGGTGAAGTTGCAGCAGTCATCATGGAACCTGTTATGGGCAATATAGGCCCTATACTTCCGATGGAAGGATACCTGGAAGAGGTCAGGGCAGTTACCAGGGAAAATGATATCGTATTGATATTCGATGAAGTGATCACAGGGTTCAGGCTTGCCATGGGTGGTGCACAGGAATATTACGATGTCATTCCTGATATGACCACAATGGGTAAAGTACTGGGCGGTGGTTTGAATATCGGTGTCATTGGCGGTAAAAAAGAGATCATGGAGAACATCTCTCCTGCCGGTAAGGTGTATCAGGCAGGCACCTTTAACGGACATCCGCTTTCAATGGCTTCAGGCCTTGCCACACTGGATGTACTTGAGAAAGAGAAGGTCCATGAAAAAGTGAACCTGGCGGGTGACGGCCTGCGGGCAATGCTCAGGGATTCCATAAACGACCTGGGTCTGGATTATTATGTAAGCGGTGTTGGATCCATGTTCAAAATATTCTTTGGTGATATTCCTGCCAATTACCAGGAAGCTTTGAAGTGCGATAAGGAAGGGTACTTTGACTTCTTCCACAGGATGCTGAAGAGCGGGGTATTCCTGCCGCCTTCACAGTACGAGACCAATTTCCTTTCAACAGCGCACACTGACGATGATATTGCTGCCACGGTCGAGGCATATGAAAAGAACCTGAGGCCGTAATTGATGATAATCGGTACTCGGGGTAGTGCCCTGGCGCTGGCACAGGCTGACCAGGTGGCAGCCATGTTAAAGCAGCATGGATTTGACACCGAGCGCAAGATCATAAAGACCAGCGGTGATTCATTCACTGACCGCCCCCTGCACCAGATACCCGGCGTGGGTGCTTTTGTGCGTGAACTTGATGACAGGATGCTGGACGGCGAGATAGATATCGCAGTCCACAGCATGAAGGATATCCCAACCGAGCGTCCTGATGAACTGGCTATTGCTGCTGTATTGAAAAGGGATTCACCCCTTGATGTACTGCTGACCAGGGATGGCTCTACGCTTGATGAAATGCCCAAAGGGGCCACGATCGGCACCACCAGTATGCGCAGGCAGGCCCAGCTTTTAAGGTACAGGCCAGACCTTGTCATCAAGGACCTGCGGGGCAATATCGATACTCGCCGCCGCAAAGTCGCAGAAGGACAGTATGACGGCATACTGCTGGCTGAGGCAGGACTGCAGCGCATGGGCTGGGAACTGGACGTGCACCAGCTGGACCCTGACCATTTCTGTCCATCTGCCAACCAGGGGACCATTGTGGTTGTAACGCCTAAGGATACCGAGGCTCACAGGGCTACAGCGCTGCTTGACCACCCACAGAGTAATCTTGAGACGAAACTTGAGCGTATAGTCATTAGCATTCTGGGCGGGGGATGTCTTGTCCCTATTGCTGCTTTTGCTACTACCGAGGGTAACGACGTGCGAATACGTGCCGAGGTGCTGTCGCTGGATGGTGACAGGTATGCTAAAGTGGATGAGGTCGTGCCCCTTGATAACTGTGAGGAGGAGGCAAAGCGGCTGGGTCAACTGCTTGTTGACAGGGGTGGACGGGAACTGGTGGAGGAAGCTGTGGAGAAGTTATCCAGAGCTTAGAATAACCGGTGGCAGGGGAGATTAA
>CBDUUM010000139.1:0-3925 GCA_965370445.1 uncultured Methanosarcinales archaeon | reverse complement strand
GGATTGGCGTTCTGGTGCAGCACCAGCTTGGAATAGATGGGTGCCGTAATGCCAAAAAAGGAAATAAAGGCAAGGATAATTAATAATATGGCTGTCAGGTCGAAAATGTGGGACTGGGTGAACAGTGTTCCTCCTCCCCCTTCTTCATCCTTTGTATCCTTGATCTTCATGAAAGACAGGTATAGTACAACAGCCAGCAGCAGGATAGTTGCCCAGAAAAAAATACTGGCACTGGGCAGCGCACCCACGTCATGGGTGGATGAGACAGCACCGCTGCGGGCCACCCAGCCTGCATAGAGTGTTGTGATAAAAGTAAGTGTACCGAACAGGGGAGTGAGCACCTCATACTCGCTGCCGGTCCTGTACTTGTATGACATGTGCATGTATATGGTCATTATCATCCACACGATGAATGGTGTGGTCTCGTAAGGGTCCCATGCCCAAATATTGCCAGTGCCTGATAGTGTACCCCACTGGGCAAGCTTGTATATCCAGGCACCACCGAGTATCAGGGTAAGGGACATGGAGAACCATGAGAAACGTATCCACTGGCGCTGCACCTTCTCCCACTGCTTGCCTACGCCGCTCGTTATCATGAAGGACAGGGCAGCAGCGAATGGTATCAGTGTAGCGGCGTATGCCACGAACTGGGACGGCGGATGTATGGCCATTATGGGGTCCTTCAATATGGGACGCAATCCTGCACCCTCAGCCATTGCATAGTCCACCGGGATATTATACTGGCTGCCCCAGACGTCATACCAGGTCTGGAAGGGGTACATACTTGACTTGTAAGCGATCACGTAGGTGAACATGGCACCCACAGCCAGCATTATGATCAGCATGCGCCTGAAGAACCTGGAATCCGTGTCATATCGTTCGCTTATCCATAATATTTGCAAAAATATAAGTGCTGTCCAGAACACCATCGCGCCGTCCTGCACCGCAATAGTAGCTACCAGTTGATATATTGGACCGAGTAACGTAGATGAGTTCTGGGAAACATAGATGAACCTGAAATCAGAACTGAGGAAATAATAGACCAACAGCAGCATGGTCAGGACTGATAACAGGGCCGATATCCGTATGGTCCACCTGGCTGAACCTGTTATTTCCTTTACCCCTGAATATTCACGGTACAGCAGCAGTAGTAAGGATAATACACTAAATATCAGTGTACTGTTAAGAAGTAGTGTTCCCAAATTTGTCATTCAAATCTCACCTGTTTTTTTTTCAAAAATTTCGCACTATTTAATAATCAGTAAATTATATAAAACATTTTATGAGCATTTATGGCATGAAGCATACCATTTTTTTACATCAATTTAATTTTACACTTGATGACAATCACATAGGATTTATATTATTTTAATCTTTTTAAGAATACAGAGTGGATAATAAGAATACAGAGAGGATAAAGGAGATATTCACTGCTATTATAGAGATCGAAAAGGATCACCTGAGCCTTACTGATGGCAGGTTTTAGAGTTGGGAAAAATCCCAACTCAATATTATTTCTTCAATTTTTTAGACACATACCCGGGCTTATCCGTTAGACTTATAGGTAACAAGTTATATTCAGATAGTCGCAGCCCGGTAGTGTAGCGGTCAATCATTGGGGGCCCTGGATCCCCGGACCTCGGTTCGAATCCGTGCCGGGCTATCATACAATTTTTCGGTGCCTATCAAATGACGGTAATAAAAGGGCAGGACATGGTCTCAATCGTCATACCTGCCTATAACGAAGAAAACCGCATTTCAGGTACACTACAAGAACTCACCCGCTTCTTTTCTGATACACCACACGAGATACTGGTGGTCATGGATGGATGCACAGACAGCACCCCGGAACTGGTCGCTGGATTTGCCAGGGACCATCCTGCTGTCAGGTCAGTATCCCATCCTGCCAGACTTGGTAAAGGCGGCGGCATACTGCAGGGCATTTCCAGGGCCAGGGGAAGTGTTATTGCAGTGGTTGATGCGGACTGTGCCGTGCCGCCCCATGATGTGGGTAAGATGGTGGACATGGTCTCGGATGGCATTGACTGCGCAATCTCCTCAAGGTACCTGCCCGGTTCAGTAATACATACCCACCAGCCCCCGCACAGGGTATTTGCCAGCCGGTGTTTCAATGCCATGGTAAGGGTGTTGTTCGGACTGCCCTACAAGGATACCCAGTGCGGCTGCAAGGTGCTGAAAGCACAGGCAGCCCACCAGGTGGCCGGTGACATCCTGACCCACAATTATGCTTTTGATGTGGAACTGCTCTGGCGCATCAGGGACATGGGCTATACAACAGTGGAAGTGCCTGTGGAATGGCGCCATATTGAAGGCTCCAAGCTTGACCTGAAAAAAGTAATACCCCAGATGTTTGCAGCCGTGGTCAGGTTGAGGTTGAAAAAGTAAGGTCAAACCGACCAGCTGTGGCTGACCATCTTGCATATCTCCTGTATAAGGGGATGGTCCCAGGACTGCCGGTACACGAAAGTGAACTCTGCACCAGGGTTCAACTCGATCAGCTTTTTAGTGTTCGTAAGGGCACAGGTCAGGGATTCGTAGTCTGGCACATTCGCAACCTCGGCATTTAAGGGATATGTCTCTTTCAATTCCAGGGGGTATGCACCGAACGGGGGTTTGAAGTGCAGTACATGGTCGTATTCTAATTCATGCTTTACCCGCCCCCCCGGCCGTATCAATACCGTTCCCTCAAGTTCCAAACGTTCCAGCCTGGTATTCCAGCGGATAACCTCTGGTCTTTTTGTGGATTCGGGGCCGCAGTAAAAAAACGTGGATTTGGATGACGGGTCGAACTGCTCTATCCAGTCAGAATACATCACTGCCCGCTTCAGCCCGTCAAGCATCCTGGGATGGATGCGGGCCCGCCTCTCTACAAGTTCCCACAGGTTACCCTCGCGCAGTGCCTGCTTAACCAGTCTTATCTCAGCGAAGGTAGCGTACAGGTTATGCCGGGCCAGCAGTTCCTGCCTGTCAGGGCTGGCCGCGATCTCGCCGGCTGTATGGCCGATGCATACCGGACACGAACAGGGAAGGTATTCCATGTCCTTGATATGGTATGTACCCTCTGAGGTCAGGTACCGGCCGTCCTTTGCATACAGGGCATAGGCTGCGGAATCGAACAGGTCACAGCCAAGTGCCACTGCCAGTGCGAACACCATCGGGTGCCCGGCACCGAAAAGATGCACGGGAACCGATGAAGGCAGCCCCTTCTTTGCACTGACTATCACGTCCACCAGGTCAGCATAGCGGTATGATTCCATCAGCGGTACTACCGCACCTATGGGATAGATATCAAAACCTGCCCCTCCCAGTTCCCTGCCTGCCTGCTCGCGCAGGTCCTTATGAATTCCGCCCTGTACAGGAGCTGCCAGCAGCATGGAACTGTCATTGTTCAGTTCCAGGGCTTCCATGAGCCTCTGGTTTGTTATGGTAAGTTCACTCTTTGCCGCATCCCGATCGGCAGATGGCGGTGTCGGAATATCCAGTGGCACGCCGATGTCTGTACCGATGTCCTGCTGGAACTTGATTATCTGTGTATTATCCACTTCGATATCGCCATACACACTCAACTGGAAGGAACCGCTGTCAGTCATGATGGGGCCGTCAAATTCCAGCAGGCTGTGCAGCCCGGTCGATAGTGCCTGCTCTTTTAGCTTCTGGTTGCGGTAGATGATATATGAGTTCGTGATAACCATCTGTGCACCGAAACCCGGCATCTCTTTTGCCGGGATGGTCTGGATATTAGGATTGATGACGGGCATGATAGTGGGCGTCTCAACCGTGCCGTGGGGAGTGGCCAGGCGTCCTATCCTGCCTGCAGAATCCTTGTGTGTGATCTCGAAGATATCTGGCATGTTTTTATCCTGTTTCGTCTTGTCCTGTCATGTTCTATCCTGTCTATCCTGTC